>NZ_DASWOM010000134.1:0-80023 GCF_036398755.1 Acerihabitans sp.
TTGTAAACTTTCAGTTTACGATACATTGCACGACCCAGCGGGCCTTTTGGCAGCATGCCTTTAACCGCGATTTCAATCACACGCTCAGGGTGGCGGGCAATCATCTCTTCAAAGGTCGTTTCTTTAATACCGCCGATGAAACCGGTATGATGATAATAGATCTTGTCGGTACGCTTTTTGCCGGTAACGGCAACTTTCTCGGCGTTCAACACGATGATGTAATCACCGGTATCAACATGCGGCGTAAATTCCGCTTTATGCTTCCCGCGCAGGCGACTAGCCAGTTCAGTAGCAAGACGACCCAGGGTTTTACCGCTGGCGTCGACAACATACCAGTCGCGTTTTACGGTTTCTGGTTTTGCTGTAAATGTTTTCATTAAAAGCTTACCCAATTAAAGTTACACGTTGGTGAACACCCAAACGCTTCAATGAATAGTTATGAGGCTCACACGGCTATCTAGTCCAGCAAACCTACCCCTTCGAATAGCCGTTGCTGGCGCGATCGAAGTTTTCGGGAAAAAAACTTCTTGTAACGTGGGGTCGCAAGATTATAGAGAAGACCGCGCCAAAGGTCGACTGTTATTTACGGTTGCAGCCGAATCGGCCGAGCGCGGCGCTTACGGCAGATGGGGCAGGCCAAGATATTCCTCGCTTTGCATTTCCCGCAGCCGCGACAGGCAGCGCTGGAATTCAAAACCCAGCAGCTGTCCCTGGTATAACTCCTCAAGACTTGCGTCGGCGGAAATCACCAGTTTGACCTGCCGTTCATAGAATTCATCCACCAGGGCCACGAACCGCCGGGCGGTATTTTCATCCCTGGACCCCATGGCGTGTACGTCGTGCAGCAGCACCGTGTGATAAAGCCGGGACAGGACGATATAATCATTCTGGCTGCGGGCGCCGGCGCACAGCGTGGTGAAATCCAGCGCCACCACGCCGTCGCGGGCGCCGAGCGTCGGCAGCGGACGATGGTTGACCGTCAGCACCGGGGCGCCCTCGGGCCGCGCGCCGGCCAGGCGGGTAAAGATACGCGCCATGTCGGCGGCGGTCCGTTCACCAAGCGGCGTCAGGTAAATGCTCGCCTGGGTCAGGGTGCGCAGCCGGTAATCGATGCCGGCGTCCACGTTCATCACCGCGCAATGGCGTTTGATAAGCTCGATGGCCGGCAGGAAACGGGCGCGCTGCAGGCCGTTGCGGTACAGCTCGTCCGGCGGGATATTGGACGTGGCCACCAGGGTGATGCCGCGGGCGAACAACGCCCGCATCAGCGTGCCCAGCAGCATGGCGTCGGTAATGTCCGTCACAAAAAACTCATCAAAACACAGCACGTCGGTTTGCGCCTTGAAATCATCGGCAATCAGTTCGAGCGGATCCTGATGTCCCTGCAAACGGTTCATTTCTTCGTGCACCCGCAGCATAAAGCGGTGAAAGTGCAGGCGCAGCTTACGCTCTCCCGGCAGGCTTTGAAAAAAAAGATCCATTAACCAGGTTTTTCCGCGCCCTACCCCGCCCCACATATATAATCCCTCTATGGGTACGGCGGCGTCGGCGTTATTTTTACCGCGCAGCCGCAGGCCCAGGCGACCCAGCAGGCCGGCGGCGGCCGGCGCGGCGGCGTCCCTGGCCAGGAGCTGGCGGTGAAGACGTTCAAGCCTGTCGACGGCCCCGGCCTGGACGGCGTCGGCCTGGTATTCTCCTCCGGCCAGCTTCTGCTGGTAAAGGGACTGCGGCGATGTGACATGCATGGTGGCGAACGATCCCTGATAACGATTATTTGTAACACTTATGTTGCGGACAGCTTAAACAGCCGCGCCGCGGAACACAAGAGCAACAAATAACATGGCTTTACCCTCGGTAACGCTATCGGGATTCCCCACCGGCGGGGTAAACGGTTATAGTGGGAAGTATAGAGTGTGAAAACCCTACGGGACAACGAAGTCAATTATAGGAGTCATTATGACCTGGGAATATGCGCTGATTGGATTAGTGGTTGGTATTATCATCGGTGCGGTCGCAATGCGGTTCGGCAACCGCAAACTACGTCAGCAGCAAACGCTGCAGCATGAGCTGGAAAAGAGCAAGGCGGAGCTGGAGGAGTATCGCGAGGAGCTGACCGGCCACTTCGCCCGCAGCGCCGAACTGCTCGACAATATGGCCGACGACTACCGCCAGCTGTACCAACATATGGCCAAGGGCTCCAACCATCTGTTGCCCAACCGGCCCGGCGAGGATAATCCGTTCCGTTACCGCCTGACCGAAGCCGAAGCGGATAACGATCAGGTGCCGGCCGGCATGCAGCCGCGGGACTATCCCGAAAGCGCCACCGGCCTGCTGCGGGGCACGCGGGAACCACGCAAATAACTTTAGGGTTCGGCGGGATATCGCCAGGCCCCGCTGACATAACCTTACCGCGCCACTACTGAACTTTTGCCGTCCCGTCAGGGTCATACAAGAACACAAAGTGGCGTTTTAACGAGGTTTCTGATTAATGGCGTCGTTCACGGACAGCAAGCGAGTAACAAGTTTAATGAAAACCACACCTTTATTCAGCGCATTGGCACTTTGCATCGCTTTCGGCTTAACCTCTTCCCTGCCTGCCCAAGCGGCCCTGCCGGCCGCGATACCCGGACAGGCCATGCCAAGCCTGGCGCCCATGCTGGAAAAAGTGCTTCCGGCGGTGGTCAGCGTCCATGTGGAAGGTACCCAGCAGGTTCAGCGCCCCACCCTGCCGAAGGAATTTAAATACTTTTTCGGCCCCGGCACCCCCCAGGGCGATCAGCAGCCCGGCGATTCCCGTCCGTTTGAAGGGCTGGGTTCCGGCGTTATCATCAACGCCGCCAAAGGCTATGTCATCACCAACAATCATGTGGTGAACGGCGCGGACAAAATCAAGGTCCAGCTTAACGACGGCCGCGAGTTCGACGCCAAGCTGGTCGGGCGCGACGAGCAGACCGATCTGGCGCTGCTGCAACTGCCGGATCCCAAAGGCCTCAGCGAAATAAAGATGGCCGATTCCGATACCCTGCGCGTCGGCGATTTCGCCGTGGCGGTGGGCAATCCCTTCGGCCTGGGGCAGACCGCCACCTCCGGTATTATCTCGGCGCTGGGGCGCAGCGGCCTGAACCTGGAAGGGCTGGAAAACTTTATCCAGACCGACGCATCCATTAACCGCGGCAATTCCGGCGGGGCGCTGATTAACCTCAACGGCGAGCTTATCGGCATCAATACCGCCATCCTGGCGCCCGGCGGCGGCAATATCGGCATCGGTTTCGCCATTCCAAGCAATATGGTGCAAAACCTCAGCCAGCAGCTGATTGAATTCGGCGCGGTAAAACGCGGCCTGCTCGGCATCAAGGGCAGCGAAATGACCGCTGACATGGCCAAGGCTTTCAAGATCGACACCCAGCGCGGCGCCTTTGTCAGCGAAGTCCTGCCGGGCGGCGCCGCCGCCAAGGCGGGGGTCAAGGCCGGCGACATTATCGTGGCGATCGAAGGCAAGCCCATTACCAGCTTTGCCGAGCTGCGGGTGAAAATCGGCACCACCGCGCCGGGCAAGGCCATCAAGCTGGGTCTGCTGCGCGAAGGCAAACCGGTCGAAGTAACGGTTACGCTTGACGACAGCGCCGCCACCACCAGCAGCGCGGAAATCCTGACGCCGTCACTGCAGGGCGCATCGCTCAGCAACGGGCAGTTGAAGGACGGCACCAAGGGCGTGGCCGTGGATGACGTGGTAAAAGACACCCCGGCGGCCCAGATTGGCCTGCATAAAGGCGATGTCATCATCGGCATCAACCGCGAACGGGTGGAAAACATCATCCAGCTGCGTAAAGTGCTGGAGAGCAAACCGGCGGTCATGGCGATGAATATCATGCGTGGCGATGAGAGTATTTTCCTGTTGTTGCGTTGATATTTTATGAAATAACGGACGCTGCCTATGCAGCGTCCGATAAACTCATGTTATCCTGCCGCTATTTCCCTTCTCTAGTTCGGACATCATGCTGGTAAAGCTCTTACGTGCGATTATTTTTGGACTTGTCATCGCGGGCATTATGCTGCTGGCGCTGCCTGGGCTGCGTTCCACCACCGGCTCGCTGATTACAGGCTCCGCGGACAGCGAAGACGAATCACCGGTCAGCTATAACCAGGCGGTGCGCCGCGCCGCGCCGGCGGTGGTCAACGTCTATAACCGCAGCATGAACAGCAATTCGCATAACGAACTGGAGATCCACACCCTGGGTTCAGGCGTCATAATGAACCAGAAGGGCTACCTGATCACCAATAAGCATGTGATCAACGATGCTGAACAGATTATCGTGGCCTTGCAGGATGGACGGGGCTATGAGGCGCAGCTGGTCGGGTCCGATAGCCTTACCGATCTGGCGGTGCTGAAAATCAATGCCACCAACCTGCCGGTGATTCCCATCAATCCCCGCCGCGCGCCGCATATCGGCGATGTGGTCATGGCCATCGGCAATCCTTACAACCTGGGCCAGACGGTCACCCAGGGCATCATCAGCGCCACCGGACGTATCGGCCTAAGCCCCTCCGGGCGCCAGAATTTTCTGCAGACCGACGCCTCCATCAACCGCGGCAACTCCGGCGGTGCGCTTATCAACAGCCTGGGCGAACTGGTTGGCATCAATACCCTGTCGTTCGACAAAAGCAATAACGGTGAAACGCCGGAGGGTATTGGTTTCGCCATTCCCACCGCCCTGGCCACCAAGGTGATGATCAAGCTGATTCGCGATGGGCGGGTGATTCGGGGCTATATCGGCATCGGCGGCCGCGAGGCGGACCCGCTGCATACCACCGGCGTCAACATCGACCGTATCCAGGGCATTATCGTCAATGAAGTGACCCCTGGCGGCCCGGCGGCGCAGGCCGGCATCAAAGTGACCGATGTGATTCTCAACGTTAATAATAAACCGGCGGTATCGGCCATCGAGACCATGGATCAGGTGGCGGAAATCAGGCCCGGTTCAGTGATCCCGGTGGTGATTTTGCGCAACGGCGCCAAGCTGACGCTGAATGTCACCATCCAGGAATACCCGGCATCCGATTGATACCCTCACCGGCGACTAAATGGATTTAGCGCGCCGGTGCAATATTGTTTGAAAATTACTCCTTGCGTTCTCCTTTCATTATAATGCGCCCAGCTAAGCTAGCTCATCTTATCACTGCCCGGCTTGGCGGAAGTTAACCATGCCCGGAGAGGGTTGTTCCGGGCGGGGGTATCCTTATTTACCGGCCGAGGATAATTCAACGATGTTGTCTGTATTAGAGAATGAACCACCCTGTCACACTCCGCCACCCCCTCAAGGCTTATTAAAATCGCATAACATAAACATAATCGAAACGAAATTATCCGCCGCGCATAATCCGCCGGGAATAGAGCTGGCTAGCGGTATAAAAGCCGACCAGGAACCGCCGGTAAGGCGCGCCCGGCATAATAAGAAAAGCGACCGCAACCGGCTATGGAAAACGGCGATCCAGCAGACGCGACTATGGTCTATATTTGACCGAATCTCCGAGGAATTATGTACGCCAAAGTCCGATGAGAAATTTATTACCTGCCTGAAGGCAATTTATGAGTATTGTTCCACGGTAAATATAATTTATGGTTGCACTGGAATAGAGCGGCGTTGTTGCCTCCTGCGAAATCGGCTATTGGTCAAAGCCAGCAGCGGTATAATGCGCATCAACGATGAGCATCGTCCGCAGGTCATGCGGACATATCTGGAAAATTTTTCCCCTCCCATTTCTCCAATTGACCCTCCCATTTCTCAAAGGCTGGGCGGACTGGTTCAGGCAATGAAAGAAGGTCCTGACGCCTATATAAAGCTACTGACGGAAATGGCTAACGATGATTTTAATTGCCGGGATATCGCCGCGCTGCATGGCGTTTCCGAGCCAGGGATAATAGCGCATATTGAAATAACCAGCGCTAATGGTCCCGCCGGCAAGAGGGCGGCTACGGGAGAAAATTGCCGAGAGTTGATCGAGATGTACGGCTTAACCACGCGTGATGCGTGGCGTATACTGGAAACGCGCTCGCTATTGGGACCGGCCTGGAATGATATTCGCAGCGGCATGAAACCGCGCGATATTAATAAGAAATACGGTTATGTTACCCGGGCTGCCGGGAAGGAATTGATTGATATTGCCAAGGCTTATGATACTAAAACGCCGGCCGACGGTCTGTTGGGAAAACGGCCCGCGTCCAGGCCATAGCCGGCTGTTGCCTGCCTGAAATCAAAGCCTAGGCAGACGAATGCATCGACGGATGAGAACCAACGCGGTGGCCGGGCGAGCCGGCCACCGGCATGCTATTCGCCTGTGACGCGCTCGATATTGGCGCCCAGCTTACGCAGCTTGTCCTCGATACAGTCATAACCGCGATCGATGTGGTAGATGCGATCCACAAGCGTAACGCCTTCGGCAATGCACCCGGCCAGCACCAGGCTGGCGGATGCGCGTAAATCGGTGGCCATCACCTGCGCGCCGGACAAGGTTTCCACCCCGTGGCAAATGACCGTATTGCTTTCGATTTCAGCCCGCGCGCCCATACGGATAAGTTCAGGTACGTGCATAAAGCGATTTTCAAAAATGGTTTCGGTAATCACGCCGGTGCCTTCCGCCACCAGGTTCAGCAAGCTGAACTGCGCCTGCATATCGGTGGGAAAGCCGGGATGGGGCGCGGTGCGCACCGTAATGGCTTTTGGCCGCCGGCCATGCATGTCCAGGCTTATCCAGTCGTCGCCGGTTTCGATATCCGCGCCGGCCTCGCGCAGCTTGGCCAGCACCGCGTCCAGGGTATCGGGACGGGTTGACCGGCAGACCACGCGCCCCCGGGAAACCGCCGCCGCAACCAGGAACGTGCCGGTTTCAATACGATCGGGCAGCACGCGATACACGCCGCCGCCAAGGCGCTTCACGCCTTCGATGGTGATTTTGTCGGTGCCGGCGCCGGCTATTTTCGCGCCAAGCGTAATCAGGAAATTGGCGGTATCGACGATTTCCGGCTCGCGGGCGGCGTTTTCAATAATCGTGGTGCCTTCCGCCAGGGTGGCGGCGCTCATAATCGTTACCGTGGCGCCGACGCTGATTTTGTCCATGACGATATGCGCGCCGCGCAACCGTCCGTCCACCGACGCCTTGACATACCCCTCTTCCAGCTTGATGGTGGCGCCAAGCTGTTCCAGGCCGCTAATATGCAGATCCACCGGCCGGGCGCCGATGGCGCAGCCGCCGGGCAGCGAAACCTGTCCCTGGCCGAAGCGGGCCACCAGCGGTCCGAGCGCCCAGATGGACGCGCGCATGGTCTTGACCAGTTCATAGGGCGCGCAGAACACGTCCACGCCGCTCGCGTCCACATGCACCGAGCCGTTACGCTCTACCTTGGCGCCAAGCTGGCGCAGCAGCTGCATGGTGGTGTCGATATCTTTTAATTTTGGCACATTTTGTATTTCTACCGGCTTTTCAGCCAGCAGCGCGGCGAACAATATCGGCAACGCCGCATTTTTAGCGCCGGAAATGGTCACTTCTCCGCTTAGGCGGGTGGGACCCTGGACACGAAATTTATCCATCAATACTGCTCTCTGTATTCAACGGGCTCTAATATTCAACGCCATAGCGCGGCATCGCCTACAACCTAAAAACCACTTAATTTACGATCGCGACGCCACTCTTCCGGGGTATAAGCCTTGATGGAGAGCGCGTGGATACGGTTATCTGAAATATATTCCATTAACGGGGCATAAACCGCCTGCTGTTTTTTAATGCGGCTCATGGCGGCGAACCGCTCGCTGACGACAATGACCTGGAAATGGCTGCCATCGCCCGTTACATGGGCTTCTTCTAAGGCCAGCGCCTCGGTATTCATCAGCACTTCTTTGATTTCGTGGTTTTCCATAAGGGTCAAATCACTGTAATAGATCGAGAAACAAGCCGATATCTTAGATGAATACGTCGTCATCGGAAACAGGCAATAATGGAATCAACCCGTCAGCCGATGCCGTCTTCCGCGCAAGGCAGGATATTATGCAGGTTGTACAAGGTGATAAGGGTACGCAGTTTTTCGGTGACGCCGGTCAGGCGCAGCATGCCGCCGCGCCGGACCTGCATCTCGCACAGGTGCAGCATCAGGGCGACGCCGGCCGAATCCACACGGTCCAGGCGCGAAACATCCAGAAACCGGATGCCCTGCAGGGCTTGCTCGCGCTGCTCCCAAAAGGGCAGCAGCGTAACGCGGTCAAGCTCGCCGCGCAGGACAAGCCGGTCATCCTCGGCTTGCCAACTCAGGGTCTCAGCCATTGTTTTGCTTATCCAGCGAAATCGGCTGCGCGGCGGCGGCCTGTAGCTGCCGGGTCAGCCCATCGATCCCCTGCTGGCGCAGCGTCGAAGCCCATTCGTTCTGCTTGGTGGTAATCATGCTCACGCCTTCGGCTATCATATCGTAGGCCTGCCAGTTGCCGGTCTGGCTGTTTTTGCGCCATTGAAAATCAAGGCGCACCGGCGGGCGTCCGCCCTGGTCGATGATGGTGACGCGAATGGCGATAATCGTGGCGTCGCCCACCGGCTGCTGGGGAGCAACCTGGTAGGTCTGGTTGTGGTACATCGCCAGCGCCTGGCCGTAGGCCTGTTCCAGGTAAGCCTGGAACGCCTTGAAATAGGCGTCGCGCTGCGCCGGGGTGGCATCGCGATAATAGGTGCCGAGCACCAGCGCCCCGGCGTATTTAACCTGCACATAGGGCAGCAATTCTTCCCTGACCACATCGCGCAGCACGTTGGGATTACTGCGGATCTGGCTTTGTTCGTTCTTCAGCCGGGTAAAGGTTTTATCCGCCGCCGCATTCATCAGCGCGTAGGGATTGGTCTGGTCGACGGCCTGGGCCAGCGGCGCGATCGCCAGCAGGGCCAGCAATAAAAAACGTGTAAACATATATTATTATCCTTTTATTGTGCCGGAGCGGCGGGGGCGTTGCCGTCTACGGATGCGGGTGCGTGGACCGCGCCGCCGGTCGCGGCGGGCGCGCTGTCTGCGGGAACCGGCGCCGGATCGGCGGCGCCATCGCCGCCGGCCGCAACCGGCTTGTCGCCGCTCTTATACAGGAACTGGCCTATCAGGTCTTCGAGCACCAGGGCCGATTTGGTGTCCTGTATAGTGCCTCCGTCCTTAAGGATAGACGTTCCCATATCCGGGTCTTCAAACCCGATGTTCAGCGCCAGGAATTGCTCGCCCAATAGCCCCGAGGTGCGGATCGCCAGGGAACTGGTATCGGGTATATGGTTGTAGGTATCCTCGATGTCCATCGATACCTTGGGCGCGTAGGTCTTGGGGTCGAGGGCAATCTCCGCCACCCGGCCCACCACCACGCCGCCCACTTTCACCGGCGAGCGAACCTTCAGGCCGCCGATATTATCGAAGGTAGCCGAAATACGGTAGGTTGACACACTGCCCATCGAGCGGATATCCGCCACTTTCAGGCACAGGAAAATCACGGCGCACAGGGCGATGATCATAAAAACGCCGACCCAGATTTCACTCTTTTTCGTTTGCATTAACTCACTTCCCAAACATCAGTGCTGTCAGCACAAAATCCAGTCCCAACACCGCCAGGGACGCATGGACCACCGTTCTGGTGGTCGCGCGGCTGATGCCCTCCGATGTCGGGATCGCATCATAACCGTTAAACAGCGCAATCCAGGTCACCGTAATGGCGAAAACCACGCTTTTGATCAGGCAATTCACCAAATCCTGATGCCAATCCACCGCGCCTTGCATGGCGGACCAGAAATAACCGCTGTCGATCCCCTTCCAGTCCACCCCCACGATGCCGCCGCCCCAAATGCCCACCGCGACAAAAATGGCGGTCAGCAGCGGCATGCTGATGACGCCGGCCCAAAACCGGGGCGCCACGATGCGCCGCAGCGGGTCGACCGCCATCATTTCCAGGCTGGACAATTGCTCGGTGGCCTTCATCAGCCCGATTTCCGCGGTCAGCGCCGACCCGGCGCGCCCGGCGAACAGCAGCGCGGTCACCACCGGGCCCAGCTCGCGCAGCAACGACAGGGCCACCATCATGCCCAGGCTGGCCTCGGCGCTGTAGGTGGTCAGGATGATATACCCTTGCAGACCCAGCACCATGCCGATAAACAGCCCCGACACCATGATAATGATTAAGGATTGTACCCCGACGCTGTAAAGCTGCTTTATCAACAATGGCCACTGCTGCCGGAAGGCGGGTTTGCCCACCAGCGCGTTGAATAACATCACGCCCGACCGCCCGAAGGTGTGGCAGACGCTGATGCCCCGGCGTCCAAAAGACGCTATTGCTTGCTGTATTAGCATGGCACGGTCAACTCCCTGAACCTAAAAGCTGCGTTTTATAATCTCTGGCGGGGAAGTTGAACGGCACCGGACCATCGGCGATGCCGTCCAGGAACTGCCGCACTCTGGGATCCTGATTGGCGCGCAGCGCGTCCGGCGTACCTTCCGCGATAACATGCTGCTCGGCCACGATGTATGCGTAATCGGCGATGCTCAATACCTCCGGCACGTCATGGGAGACCACGATACAGGTGACGCCCAGCGCGTGATTCAATTCATCGATAAGCTTGACCAGCACGCCCATGGTAATGGGATCCTGTCCGACAAAGGGTTCGTCGAACATAATCAGTTCCGGGTCGAGCGCGATGGCGCGGGCCAGCGCGGCGCGCCTGGCCATGCCGCCCGAGAGCTCGGAGGGCATCAGCGACGCCGCCCCGCGCAGCCCCACCGCCTCGAGTTTCATCATTACGGTGGTGCGCAGCACCGCCTCCGGCAGCCGGGTGTGCTGGCGCAGGGGAAACGCCACGTTTTCAAATACGTTGATATCGGTAAACAGGGCGCCGGACTGGAACAGCATGCTGATTTTTTTACGCACCTCGTACAACCGGCGGCGCGACAAGGCGGGGATGTTGTCGCCGTCAAACCAAATTTCGCCGCCATCGGGCGGCAACTGGCCGCCAATCAGGCGTAACAGGGTGGTTTTACCGATACCCGACGGCCCCATGATAGCGGTGATCTTCCCCCTGGGAACCTGCAGGGTGATGTTGTCGAATATCGGCCGGCTGCCGCGGCGAAAACTCAACCCGCGAATGTCGACCAAATGTTCCGTCTGGTTCATGTAATTACTGCCCATGTCGTGCCCATTCAAAACCTATTGCCCTAGATATTAAAGCAATAGGACCGATTCATCGAACTTTTACATAAAATTACCCTGGCAACGATAATCTAAGGTGAGTATACGATGTTTTACTTTTGGCCCGCGGACAGTCAAAATTAACACGCGGGCCGGATTGCCGGCGTCCCCAACCTTGCGCGCGGGAAACGGCAGCAGTGACAGCAGCCCGGGATTCTACAACATCAAGGACTTCACATGTTTTTTGCCACGTCATTATTGGTTATTGGCCTTATTCTACTGGTTTATGGCGCGGATAGATTGGTTTACAGTGCTGCCGTGATCGGCAGGTCTCTGGGGATGGCGCCCTGGCTGATAGGCTGCACCCTTGTCGCATTGGGCACATCCTTGCCCGAACTGCTGATTGCGGTGACCGCCGCGCTGAATCATCAGCTCGATATGACCGTGGGAAATATCATCGGTTCCAATGTTATCAATATTTTACTGGTTGTCGGCGGCGCGGCGGTTATCCGGCCCATGGTGTTCCATTCGGATATCGTGCGGCGCGAGCTGCCGCTGCTGCTGCTCGCCACGGCGTTATGCGGACTGGCGCTGGCGGATCGCGTCCTGGGGCGCCTGGATGGTATGATACTGCTGCTGGCGGCGATAGGGTATATTGCCGCCGTCATCGCCCTCACCCGGCGGGCGCAGGGCGCCGGCAACGACAGCCTGACCCGCGAGCAGCTGGCGGAGCTGCCGCAGGACACTCAGGGCAGCGGTACTACCGTGGCGGTGCTGTGGCTGGCGCTGGCCTTTATCATCATGCCCATATCGGCGCATATGGTCATTGACAACGCCGGCGTGGTGGCCCGCCATCTCGGGGTCAGCGATTTGGTTATCGGCCTGACGGTGGTGGCCCTGGGCACCAGCCTGCCCGAGCTGGCGACCGTTATCGCCGGTGCCCTGAAGGGGGAAAATGATATTGCCCTGGGCAATCTCATCGGATCGAACATTATTAATAGCCTGCTGGTGCTGGCCGTGCCCGCCCTGCTCTCGCCCGGACGAATCAATGCACTGGCGTTTACGCGCGATTATTGGGTTATGCTGGCGGCAAGCAGTTTATTAGCCGCCTTTTGCCTGGGAAAGCGCCGCAGGATCAACTCTATCATGGGCGCTCTGTTATTATGTGGTTTTGCCGCCTATGTTACGGTGTTGTTTACTTAGCCCGCGAACACAGCGGGCGCATCAGGATAACGTTATGTCACATTTGTCGTTAGCGCCGGATTTTGATTTTCCGGCCGCAGGTAAACAGGTGCTCGCCGCCGAGCGGGAAGGTTTGGCGCAGCTTGATCAATATATCAACGATGATTTCCGCCGCGCGTGCGAAAAAATATTTTATTGCGGCGGCAAAGTCGTGGTGATGGGCATGGGCAAATCCGGCCATATCTGCCGCAAGATGGCGGCGACGTTCGCCAGCACCGGCACGCCGTCCTTTTTTGTGCATCCCGGCGAGGCCAGCCACGGCGATTTGGGCATGGTATCGGCCCAGGATATCGTCATCGCCTTGTCCAACTCCGGTGAATCCAATGAAATCCTGGCGCTCATCCCGGTGCTCAAGCGCCTGCGCATCCCGCTTATCTGCATGACCGGCAATCCGGCCAGCGCCATGGGCAAAGCGGCGGATATCCATATCTGCGTCCACGTGCCCCTGGAAGCCTGCCCCTTGGGCCTGGCCCCCACCACCAGCACCACCGCCGCCCTGGTGATGGGCGACGCGCTGGCGGTGGCGCTGCTGCAGGCGCGCGGCTTTACCCCGGAAGACTTCGCCCTTTCCCACCCCGGCGGCGCGCTGGGGCGTAAGCTATTGCTGCGGGTGACCGATATCATGCACAGCGGCGACGAATTGCCCGTGACGCCCAGGAACGCCTCTTTGCGCGACGCGTTGCTGGAAATCACGCGCAAAAACCTCGGCATGACGGTTATCTGCGACGATAAGCTGAATATCGAGGGCATTTTTACCGACGGCGATTTACGCCGGGTGTTCGATATGGGCGTGGATTTAAACCAGGCGCGCATCGCCGACCTGATGACCGCCGGCGGCATTCGGGTGACGCCCAATACCCTGGCGGTCGATGCCCTGAACCTGATGCAGTCGCGCCACATCACCTCGGTGCTGGTGGCCGACCAGAACCGGCTGATGGGCGTGGTGCATATGCATGATATGCTGCGAGCCGGCGTTATTTAACAAGGAAACCCGCCATGCAAGACACCACCCTTATTGCGACCTGCTACGGCCCGGTCGATCAGCGGATACTGCAGTGCGCCCGGGACATCCGGCTGCTGGTGTGCGACGTGGACGGCGTCCTGTCGGACGGTCTTGTCTACCAGGGCAATCAGGGCGAGGAGCTCAAGGCGTTTAACGTGCGCGACGGCTACGGCATCCGATGCTTACTGACATCGGGCATCGAGGTCGCTATTATTACCGGCCGGTCCGCCAAACTGGTGGAGGATCGCGCGCGCACCCTGGGGATTACCCATCTCTACCAGGGCCGGTCGGATAAGCTTTTGGCCTTTGAGGATCTATTGGTTAAACTATCTTTAACAGCGGACCAGGTCGCGTATATCGGCGATGATCTTATCGATTGGCCGGTGATGGCGCGGGTCGGACTCAGCGTCGCGGTGGCCGACGCGCATCCCCTGCTGCTGCCCAAGGCCGATTATGTGACGCATATTGCCGGCGGTCGCGGCGCGGTACGTGAAATCTGCGATTTAATTCTGCTGGCGCAAGGGAAGCTTGATGATGCCAAAGGGCAGTCGGTATGAGTAAAACAAAATGGTGGGTCACCATACTGCTGGTCTTGGTGGCCTTGGTGTTAATCGGCCTGAATCTGACCGATAAAGACGGCGGACAGAGCGCGGTGGCGCCCGATGCCGGCGAACCCACCTACCAGAGCGAGCATACCATTACCCTGGTATACAATCCGGTGGGCGCCATGAACTATCGGCTGATCTCCGAGCACGTCGAGCACTTCGCCGTCGAGCAGATTACCTGGTTTACCCAGCCGGTGGCGACGATGTACGATGAAAATAAAGTCGCCACCTGGACAGTCCGGTCCGATCGGGCCAAGCTGACCAATGATAAAATGCTTTATTTATACGGCCATGTCCAGGTTGATAGTCTGACCGAAACCTCGCAGCTGCAGCGCATCCGAACCGATAACGCTGTGGTGAATCTTGTTACGCAGGATGTTTCCTCCGACGACGAGGTGACGCTATATGGCATCGGATTTAATTCTAAAGGCATGAAAATGCGCGGAAATCTGCGGAACAAAACTGCCGAGCTGATTGAAAAGGTTAAGACCTCTTATGAAATCCAAAACCCAAAATAAAATCTATACCGTTTTTGCGGCCGGCGCGTTGCTGCTGGCAAGCGCCAACGCCCTGGCGATGACCGGCGATACCGACCAGCCGATCAATATTGATTCCGAGCAGCAGGCGGTCGATATGCAGACCAATGTCGTCACCCTGACCGGAACGGTGGTGGTTAAGCAAGGGTCCATCGACATCCGTGCGGATAAGGTCGTTATCACCCGCCCGAACGGCGAACAGGGCAAGGAAGTGGTCGAGGGCTACGGCAATCCGGTGACGTTTTTCCAGATGCAGGACAACGGCAAGCCGGTGAAGGGCCATGCGCAAAAGGTCCGCTATGAGCTGGCCAACGATTTTGTGGTGCTGACCGGCGATGCGTATCTTGAACAGCTCGACAGCAACGTCAAGGGCGACCGCATTACCTACCTGGTGAAAAAACAGCAGATGGAAGCCTTTAGCGATAAGGGTAAACGGGTCACCACCGTACTGGTGCCGTCACAGCTGCAGGATAAAACCCCGGCCGGCGCGGCGCCTAAAGCGACCGCGGCGCCCAAATCCGGCACTAAATAAGAGTATTGAACCCATGGCAACATTAATCGCAGAAAACCTGGCTAAAGCTTATAAGGGCCGCCATGTGGTGGAAGACGTCAGCCTTAAGGTCAGCTCGGGGGAAATCGTCGGGTTGCTGGGGCCGAACGGAGCCGGCAAGACCACCACCTTTTACATGGTGGTCGGCATTATCCAGCGCGACGCCGGGCGTATTATCATTGACGACGACGATATCAGCCTGCTGCCGCTGCACACCCGCGCCCGGCGCGGCATCGGCTACCTGCCGCAGGAGGCGTCCATATTCCGCCGCCTGAGCGTGTTCGACAACCTGATGGCGGTATTGCAGATCAGAAACGATCTGACCGCCGCGCAGCGCGAAGACCGCGCCAACGCCCTGATGGAAGAATTCCATATCGCCCATCTGCGCGATAATCTTGGCCAATCCTTATCCGGCGGCGAGCGCAGGCGAGTCGAAATTGCCCGCGCCCTGGCGGCGAACCCTAAATTTATTTTGCTCGATGAGCCTTTCGCCGGCGTGGACCCGATTTCCGTTATCGATATCAAGAAAATTATCGAGCATTTGCGCGATAGCGGACTCGGCGTGCTGATTACCGATCATAATGTGCGCGAAACATTGGACGTCTGCGAACGCGCTTATATCGTAAGCCAGGGGAAACTCATCGCCCATGGCACACCCGCCGAAATCCTGCAGGACGAGCAGGTGAAGCGTGTTTATCTGGGCGAAGAGTTCCGCCTCTGATAAGGTGTCCTGAAGTGAAAGCCCCAAGAGGTTAATTGACGCATTATATGAAGCAAGGTTTGCAACTCAGGTTTAGTCAGCAGCTAGCCATGACTCCGCAGTTACAGCAGGCAATCCGCCTGCTGCAATTGTCTACGCTTGAACTTCAGCAGGAAATCCAGACCGCGCTGGAAAGCAATCCCTTACTTGAGCAAACCGATGTCCATGAAGAAATAGATTCACACGACCTGCCCGACAGCGAATCCCTTGACACCCGCGAGGCGATGGAACAGAAGGACATGCCGGAAGAACTGCCGCTGGACGCCACCTGGGACGAAATGTATTCGGCCGGCACCCCTTCGGGCACCGGCACCGACTACCGCGATGAAGAACTGCCGATTTACCAGGGTGAAACCATCCAGACCCTGCAGGATTACCTGATGTGGCAGGTGGAGCTGACGCCGTTTTCCGATACCGATACCGCCATAGCCACCTCCATTGTCGACGCGGTGGATGAAACCGGTTACCTGACGGTGCCGCTGGAGGATATCCTGGAATGCATCGGCGACGACAGCGTTACCATGGATGAAGTGGAAGCGGTGCTCAAACGCGTACAGCGCTTCGATCCGGTGGGCGTGGCGGCG
Organism: Acerihabitans sp.; assembly: GCF_036398755.1. Taxonomy (NCBI): domain Bacteria; kingdom Pseudomonadati; phylum Pseudomonadota; class Gammaproteobacteria; order Enterobacterales; family Pectobacteriaceae; genus Acerihabitans; species Acerihabitans sp. The sequence goes on from NZ_DASWOM010000134.1 coordinate 16,464, forward strand.
CGCGACCTGCGGGATTGCCTGCTGATCCAGCTGTCGCAGCTGTCCAGGGACTTCCCCTACATTAACGAAGCCCGGCTTATCGTCAGCGACTATCTCGATCTGCTGGCCAGCCATGATTTCCGTAGCCTGCTGCGCTCTACCCGGCTGAAGGAAGAGGTGCTGAAATCCGCCATGGCGCTGATTCAATCGCTCGATCCGAGGCCCGGTCAATCGATCAATACCACCGAATCGCAATATGTGATCCCAGACGTCCTGGTGCGCAAAGTGCATAACCGCTGGACGGTGGAACTGAATACCGACAGCATTCCCAATCTTAAAATCAACCAGCAATACGCGGCGCTCGGCAATACCACCCGCAATGACTCGGACGGACAGTTTATCCGCAGCCACTTGCAGGAGGCGCGCTGGTTGATCAAAAGCCTTGAAAGCCGTAATGACACCCTGCTAAAGGTGACCCGCTGCATCGTTGAACAGCAGAAGGCCTTTTTTGACCAGGGCGAGGAGTATATGCGGCCCATGGTGCTGGCGGATATCGCCCAGGCCGTGGAGATGCATGAATCGACGATTTCCCGCGTAACGACACAAAAATATCTGCACAGCCCGCGCGGCATTTTTGAACTGAAATATTTTTTCTCCAGCCACGTCAATACCGAGGGGGGAGGCGAAGCGTCTTCCACGGCCATACGCGCGCTGGTGAGAAAATTAATCGCCGCGGAAAACCCGGCAAAGCCGCTCAGCGATAGCAAGCTGACCACCCTGCTTTCCGATCAGGGCATTATGGTGGCGCGGCGAACCGTGGCAAAATACCGAGAGTCTTTGTCCATCCCGCCGTCAAACCAGCGTAAGCAAATGGTTTGACCTCTACAGAGAAGGAAGACACTATGCAGCTGAATATTACCGGACAGCGCGTTGAAATCACCGATGCTTTGCGCGATTTCGTTACCACGAAATTTTCCAAGCTGGAACAGTACTTCGACCGGATCAATCAGGTATATATTGTTCTGAAGATCGAAAAAGTCCAGCAGATTGCCGAAGCGACGATCCATGTCAACGGCGGTGAGCTGCACGCGACGTCAGAGGCGGACGATATGTATGCCGCCGTCGATTTGCTGATCGACAAGCTGACGCGCCAGTTGAACAAGCACAAAGAAAAACTGAAACAGTACTGAATTCACTGTAGCCTACATCGCTACCTAACCTCACATCGGCTCGTTATCCGTACGATAACGGGCCGATGAGTCTTAAAGGTGAAACCGCGCCTTAAGTGAAATGAAATGACTAACGATACAGCTTTGCAAATAAACACGGTGTTGAGCCTTGAGTGCACCCGCGGCTCCATCCACTGCCAGAGCAAAAAGCGCGCGCTGGAAATTATCAGCGAGCTGGCGGCCAAGCAGCTCAACCTGGCGCCGCAGCTGGTGTTCGAGGCCGTCTTGACCCGTGAACGCATGGGCAGTACCGGTATCGGCAACGGTATCGCCATTCCGCACGGCAAGCTGGAAGAAGACACGCTGCGCGCGGTCGGGGTATTTATCCGCCTTGAGCAGCCGATTGCCTTTGACGCCATTGACAATCAACCGGTGGATTTGCTGTTTGCCTTATTGGTGCCGGCCGAGCAGTGTAAAACCCATCTGCATACCCTGGCCCTGGTGGCCAAGCGCCTGGCCGATAAAACGGTCTGCCGTCGCCTGCGCGCCGCGCAAAGCGATGAAGAACTCTATGCCATAATGACGGAAACGGAAGCCGGGTCTTAACGCGCCGGGTCGGATTGCCTGCCCGGCGCTGTACCGACCAGCGGGGTTGAATTGGCGTATAGCTGAAAGCGTCGCCAATGGGTCAATAAAAATACCAGAGGGGAGTCGTCATGGTGCTGATGATTGTCAGCGGTCGATCCGGTTCAGGGAAATCAGTTGCGCTGCGCGCGCTGGAAGATATGGGGTTTTATTGCGTCGATAACCTGCCGGTGGTGCTGCTGCCGCAGTTGGCCAATACGCTGGCCGACCGGAATATCTCAGCCGCGGTGAGCATCGATGTGCGCAACATGCCCGAGACGCCCGAGATCTTCGAGCACGCCATGAACAACCTGCCGCAAAGCTTTTCGCCGCAGCTGTTGTTCCTTGACGCGGAACGCAGCACCCTGATACGGCGTTACAGCGATACCCGGCGCCTGCATCCGTTATCCAGCAAAAACCTGTCGCTGGAAAGCGCCATTGACGAAGAGAACGAACTGCTGGAACCGCTGCGCTCCCGCGCGGATTTAATTATCGACACCTCGGAGATGTCGGTGCATGAACTGGCGGAAATGCTGCGCACCCGGCTGCTGGGCAAGCGCGAGCGCGAACTGACCATGGTGTTCGAGTCCTTCGGCTACAAACATGGCCTGCCCATCGACGCCGATTATGTCTTTGACGTGCGCTTCCTGCCCAACCCGCACTGGGACCCCAAGCTGCGACCGATGACCGGGCTGGATAAACCGGTTGCGGCCTTCCTCGACCGGCATACCGAAGTGCATAATTTTATCTATCAAACGCGCAGTTACCTGGAGTTATGGTTGCCGATGCTGGAAACCAATAACCGCAGCTACCTGACCGTGGCCATCGGCTGCACCGGCGGCAAGCACCGCTCGGTCTATGTGGCCGAACAGTTGGCGGACTATTTCCGTTCGCGCGGTAAAAACGTCCAGTCCCGGCACCGCACCCTGGAAAAGCGTAAACCATGACGGTCAAACAAACGGTGGAAATCAAGAATCGTCTGGGCATGCACGCCCGGCCGGCAATGAAGCTGTTCGATCTGGTGCAAAGCTTTGACGCGGAGGTGTTGCTGCGCAACGATAGCGGCACCGAGGCGGAAGCCAGCAGCGTCATCGCCCTGCTGATGCTGGACTCCGCCAAAGGCCGTTTAATCGAGGTGGAAGCCAGCGGCCCGGATGAAGTTCAGGCGCTGGCGGCGGTTATCGAGCTGTTTAACGCCGGTTTTGACGAAGACTGATCAGGCGCGGCTCAGGCTATCGGTGGCCACCGCCTTGAAGCCGGCAAAGTCCCGGCTGTCGCGCAGCCTGGGCATCGAGCGTTCGCGCACGAAGGTGACGAACAGCTCATAGATCGCCATCGCCTCTTCATAATCGGTCTTATTGATCGCCAGCAGAAAAATCACGTAGGCGGTTTCATTCTCGCCCCAGGCTATGCCCTGCGGCGCCAGGATGGTGTAAATTACCGTCTGTTTGGCCAGTAATCCCAGTGAGTGCGGCAATGCGATGCCCTCGGCCAGCAGGGTGCTGACGATAGCCTCGCGCTCCACCACCGATGGGTAAAAATCCTTATCCACCACCCCTTCCCGTTTTAACTGGCCGCACACCTGTTTAAACAGCGCCTGTTGGCTCAGCGGCCGATCGACAATCATAAAATGCCGCTCGGAAAAAAACTTTTCCAGCATATAGGAGCGGGTGCGGTCCACCAGCACCAGTTTGCCGAGCTGTTCAAGCTGGTAATCGCTGGGAAACGGCGCCAGCACCATGACCGGCTTGTTTTTTTCGCCGATCCGGGCGGTGGAAATAACAAAATCCTCCTCAAGCGCCGGCAGTTTTTCATATTCCCGCAATGAAATCACCTGCGTCACGGCAATCTGCGGATATTTGCGCTTGAGCATCGCCTGGATCATGCGCACCGTCGAGTTGCCGCTGTCGCAGACCAGAAGCGCCTGGGGATGGCGCTGGTAGCCGATATTATAGTGCCGCTCCAGGCCGACGCCGATATGCAGGACCAGGAAGCCGATTTCGTTTTCACTGATCACATAAGGGGTATATTTGCCCCAGCTGGTTACCGCCGCAAGCGTAACGTCATACGCCATGGGATAGTGCTGTTTGATATTGGCCAGCAGCGGGTTGGGAATGGTGATTTGGTAGCGCACCCGGGTGATCATGGTCTTGATATGGGTCAGCAGGTCGGCGCGCAGCTGGCTGTCGTTTTGCAGGTCATAGTTATAGTGGCTATTGATATAGCTGAGGATATAGTCCACCAGCGTTTCGTCGTCATCGGCGTTAATGGCGGAGGGGTTGATTTCCTGTACCCGCCGGGCGGCGATATGAATGCGCAGATAATTTTCCTCCGCCGCCGAGAAACCCTTGCCGGTCAGGGGTTCGATCAGGCGCACCAACTGGGCGGACGCCGTTTTAATCCGCTCGTCCACCTCCTCCATCGGGAAGTCCGGCAGCGGATAACCTTCCCTGATACGCTTGACCGCCACCGCGCTGTACAGCGCCAGGTATTGCTCACCCTCGTCGGTGAGCTTGATGCCGCTGGCCAGCAGGCTTTGATGCCACGCCGGCGTCAGCCGGGGCAGGATATCGAACGGCAGCGCGCCGCTGGCCAGCAGATAGCCGTCATGCTCGTCAAGCGACAGTGAATACATCAGATCGGTCAGGCACACCCGGACCGACGACTCCTTGCCGAACAGCTTCATGCCGTGGCGCGGTTTGGTCTCAATGGTCAGATCGTAGCGGGACAGACGTTCACGCACCTCGGCCATATCGCTTTGCAGCGTGCCGCGGCTGACATACCATTCGTCGGCCACATCCTCCATCTTAAAGGCATAGGCCGAGCTTAAAAAGCGCACCATCAGCGCCGGAATACGCTCGGCGCTGGAGCGGGGCGTGTGGTTTTGGCGCGGCGCCTGCCGGGAGAGCGCGGCAAACAGCGGCTCATCTTCGATTTTTAACTGATAGCCGCTGCCGCGGCTTAAGATAAACTGCGCGCCATGCCCGGCCAGAATGGCGTTCAGCGCCTGGATATCGGCCCGCACCGTCCGGGTCGATACCGAAAAACGCCTGGCCAGCTCTTCCTGCGGCAGCGATTCCGCCTGTAATGCGTCAAACATATTGGCCAATCGCTGGTTAGGAAATCTTACCATGACCTATACAACCTGCTTTTTTACCAGCGCCAGCAGCGTCGCCACGTCCTGCGGGCGGGTATTGCCGGTGGTTTTATCAATGATCGAGCTGTAGATATGCGGGATGATGCGTTTAACCCCGGCATCCAGCGCTATCTGCAGGATCTGGGCGAAATTGTCCAGATCGATGCCGCCGGTCGGCTCAAGATAAAAATCATAACGCGCGCAGGCCGCCGCCACCGCCCGGTATTCATCCAGGTGATCCAGCCCGCCCATGGGGAAAAACTTAATCGAGCTGCCGCCCATATCCTTTAGCAGGGCAATGGCCGTTTCGATAGGGACGATACCGTCGGGCGCCTTGGCGCTGAGCGGGCCGGTGGATATTTTCACCAGCCCCGGCCGCCCGCTGGGCGATACCAGGCCGTTGACCAGGGTATCGGCCTGGCCGAGCAGCGCGCGGCTCGCGCCGACGCCGGTAAACACCTGGTTGACGTGCTGTGGTTGCAGAACGCCGGCAAGGGCGCTGACCATCGCCGACTGGTTTGGATCGCCCGCGCCCAGGCCGACCGACAGCGCGTTATCAATCAGCGCGGCGTAGGCGCGCATATCCTCGATGGCCGTCGGCACGTCGGGATAGTTTTTCGACAATACGCCGACCAGCACATGACCTTCGGCCGCTTGGTATATAGCGCGGGCGTTCTCTTTGGAACCGGCCAGAACGTTCAGGCAAACCCGGTCGCGGTAATAATTGGGGGTTAAATTCATCAACGGGATCCTTTTCCTATTTCACTGATGCGTGAACAAATAATATCAAGCTGGGCCGGGGTCACGCTGCGCACATCCACCTCGATAATGCCCGCGTTCGCCTTATAGCCGCGAAAATAAATCGCCGGGTCGCCCTTTTTTAGCGCCGAGACGATATCCGCCGTGGCGACGCCCACCACCTGCTCGTCAAAATGGATCTCGGTCCGGGCGATGTCGCGTCCCGCGCCGTCCCAGACCACCCGCGCGCCGATGCCCGCCAGGGTATTCAGCCGGTCGATAAACGGCGTCATTTTGGCCACCATCTCGTCGCCCGACTCTTTTTCACGCACCAGATAGCTTTCGATGGCCTGGGTCAGGCCCAGTATGCCTTCCTTGCCGACCTTCATTGCCCGGCCGATGCCGCCGCCCTGCATCTTGACCCACTCCACCGCCTGCGTTTTACCGATAACCAGCCCGCTGGTCGGCCCCTCAAGCGCCTTGGCGCCGCTGTAGATAACCAGATCGGCGCCCTGGCGGTAATACACCGCCAAATCCTCTTCGGCCGCGGCGTCGACAATCAGCGGCAGATGGCGGCCATGGGCAATCTGCGCCGCCTGCGCCACCGACAATATGCTCTTTTGCACGCAGTGGTGCGATTTAATATACAACACCGCCGCCGTGTGTGGACCGATGGCCGCCTCCAGCTGCTCCGGCGAACACTCGTTGGCATAACCGGCTTCCACCACCTTGCCGCCGCCCAACGCCACCATGGTGCCCACCGGCGCGCCAAAATTCACGTTATGGCCCTTGGGCAGCACGATTTCATGCGGCACGGCCAGTGGCGCGGCATGCAGATTCACCAGCAGGTTAAGATCGTCCTTAACGATAAACGCCGCCACCGACTGGGCAATGCCCGCGGAAGCGCAGGAAACGATAACCGCGCTCTCAACGCCCAGCAAACCGGCCAGATAGGCGCCGGTCTTATCCACCAGATCCTTCATTTCAAAATAATGATTCAGGCCCAGATTGACCGCGTCGACCACATCCCGGCGCGGGGTGGAAACCCCCAGGACGGTCATGCGGCCCGAGGCGTTGATCACTTCTTTCAGTTGATATTTTTCATAAATCGAAGACATGGGAGGTTTTTCCTTCGTCCGTTAACAAACAAACGCCCGCCACCACCGCCGCCAGCGGGATCAGCTGCTGCTCCCCGCGCACGGAGTTTCCCTCGGCATCGATAAACACGCAGGGAGCGGTGCGAACGTCAAACAGGGTTATATCCGCGTCGCAACCGGGTATAAGCCGTCCTTTTTGCGACAGACGCAGCGCGTCGGCCGCGTGCAGGGTTACACAGTCAATCACCTGGGCGAGCGTCATGCCGAGGGTGAAAAATTTGGCCATCACCGCCGCCAGGCTATGTACGGGTCCGTCAATACGGTTGCGGCAGTAGATATCGGAGCTGATGGTATAGGGGTAGATACCCTGGGCTATCGCCAGGCGGGCCACCTCGAAGCTGAAGCTGGCGGTGCCATGGCCGACATCCAGACGCACGCCGCGCCGCAGCGCCTTGCGTACCGACGCGCGCAGTTCCCCCGCCGGCGTCAGAATGCGGTTGGGTTTACCGTTAAAACAATGGGTCACGATATCCCCGGCGCCAAGCAGATCGACAATGCGCCCCAAATCCGGCGGATTATTGCCGATATGCACCATTAACGGCAGGTTGCCGTTTTCGCGCTGGATTTCCTTGGCGCGCTGCAGGGGCGCAACGCCGTTGGCGCCCACCACGCTGCTGCTGATCCTGGCCTTGATGCCGATGACAAAACCACGGTGGCGGGCAATCGCCGCGCCGGCCAGATCCTTGTCGATACGCGCCATATCCGCCAGCTCATCCTGGGTGACAATGCCGGTGCGCGCGATATTCAGCAGCGCATATACCCGGGTTTTGGCCCTACTGGCGAATTGATAAAAATCATCCACCGCGTCGGCGCCGGTGCTGCCGGCGTCAACCACCGTGGTCACGCCGCAGGCGATGCCCACCTTATCCGGCTCGTCATGGTAAATCGGCGAGGAGGGATAGCAATGGACATGGGAATCAATCCAGCCGGCGCTGGCATAATAGCGCCCGGCCAGATTGATCTCGCGCCGGGCGGTGGCCGGCACGTCGCCCACGACGGCGATACGGCCGTTTTGTACGGCGATATCGGCAAGGGTGCCGTCCGGCAGCTTGGCCTGCCGGATAATCAGATCGTATAAGGGTGCCATGGGTCCTCCTTATGTTATCCCGCTATCGCCCGAAGGCGCCGGCCGGATAATCAACACAGCAACGGCGTCCGGGCGGCGGGACGTTAGGCAATAGCCACCGGGAAGAACGCGCCCAACAGCATCGCGCCGAGGATGGCGCCGCCGGTAATGGGTTTATTCCACAGATAAAACAGCAGCGCCCCAACCAGGGACCCCAGGCCGATGGGGATCGACGCGGTAATGGCCGACAGGATAATCAACGGTCCGAGAAAGCGGCCCGAGGCATTGCCCGCGCCCATCATGACATCCGCCCCGTAGGTGGAATTGCTTTGATTGATGGTGAACCTGCGCGCCAGGATAATCAGGCCGCCGATCGCCAGACCCAGCACCATACCGGTCGCCAGCGAGGCGAGAAAATTCTCCAGGGGAAATTTAATGCCCGCGCCGAGCAGCAGCGCCGGAACGCCAAGGCCAACCCCGGTCTGTAGCGCGCCGCCGATATCCAGGATACCCACCAGCGATCCTTCGATGATGCGCGCAAACAGGAAGCTGGCGCCAAAAGCGGCCACCGCGCCGTACACGCCGGTATCGATACCGGTGCGCAGCATGGCGACAAACGCCACTTCGTTAAAAGCGCCGATACCGTACAGATAATACATATGCGTCCCGGCAAAAATACCGGCGGAAAGCAGGCCGACAAAAATCGGGAATGACCAGTCGGCATACCAAAAGCCACGTTTTGTTTCTTCCATTTCCTTATCTCCTGAAAAATTATTTACCGCTAAGGACGTTATGGATGCCGTTCAGCCAGCCGGGCACGCCCAGGCTAAATGACTGCAGCATTTTCATATCGAAGCCGCGGAAGAAACCGCTGAGGACAAACAGGGCGATAATCGCCGCCATCATGATGCCGGTGATTTTATTCCAGCCCCCTTCCTCCACGCCCTTGCCAATCAGGATGCCCAACACCAGGCCAGGGACGGCGTTGCCCATGATAAGCTGCGCCAGACCGCCGAAAATAGTGGCCCAGAAACCGGAACGTTTGCCCGCGTCAATCGCCGCCAGCCAGAAAATAACCGGCATGACGGTATTGACCAGAAGATTGGCGGCCGGCACCAGCACCTTCACGGCGGTCACCTGCAGCGCGGCGGGCACGGCGGATGCGGTAGAGTTAAGAAACGCCACCACCAGCATGCCGATGATGCCGCAGGCAAACGCCATGCGTTTCGGATCGTGCATGGTTTCACCAAGCTGGCGGTTTTTAATCATCAGCACCGCCGCGCCCCAGTGGGGAATGATGCGATGGTCGACATCCTGGGTAAACGAACCGGCGGCCACCGACGACGCCCAGGCGTTAAAGAAAAAGCCCAGACCGAAGGAAAAGTGAGACGCCGGATCCCCTTCGCAGGAATTCAGTTCACCCAAGGTGCGGAAAGCCCCCATCCCCTGAACCGTGGGCGCGTGGAACATCCGCGCCGCCCCGGCCCCTACCCCGACGCCGACCAACCCGCCGATAATAAGTGACTTGATTAATATGATAAGAAACATCGGATTATCCTTTAATGATTTATCCGCATAATTAACTGCGGGTAAAAGGGACTTTTTCGGTATCGATCATGATGATGCCGACCGTAATATCCAATACGACGCTGTAGCTTTTCTTTTCACGCGGTAAAAAGAAAAAAAGGAATTTCTCTGTGATGCGCTTCTCTTCCGCCTGGATAACGTTGACTTCCTGCGGTTCAATGCGCAGCAAAACACAGCCGGTGGATTTCATTACCGCCGGCTGTACCTGACTTAACGCGGCGGCAAAAGCGGCGGCCTTGGTTTCGCCTTTTCCCGCCACCTGTACGGTTAAAACAGACTGCTCTTTCATCAGGCATTGCCATATTTTTTAAGCCAGGTTTCCACTAATTTCCGTCCAAGATCTTCTTTATCCATAAAACCGAAACCCAGCACTTTGTTGCCTTCCTGGATGGCCGTGACGCCCTCTTCAATCGAGCGCATGCCATATTTGGCTTTGTAGCCGTATTTATTCTGCGCGGTGATGGCGCCGGCGCCGCCGCTGCCGCAAAAAGAAATGCCGAAGTCGGCCTGCTCGCTGTTCATCACATCACCCAGCTTCATATCCGCCGCCATGCCGGGAACGACTATCGCTTTGCCGCCCGCGGCTTCGATGCCCTGCGCCACTTTCTGACCCTTGCCCAGCCGATCGCCTATCACTACCGTTACCTGTGCCATTTGATTCCCCCATACATTATTGAGCGTTATTATCTTTCGCCACTTCAAAATGAACCGATAATAAATACGCTTCTTCAATCGGTAAATTATCCAGCAAATTCACCACCGCCTCAGCCATCACCATCGAGTCAGCGGAAATCTCATCAAACAAATCCTTATCCACTTCCGGTAACGGCTCGCCGGTTAAAGAACGCATTACCATGGCGCGCACATGGGAGTGCAGCATTTGCTCTTGCACCCGGTTAGTTTGAATATGGCGCTCCATCAGCATTTTCTTGATTTCCGCCAGAACCATTTCGGTCAATGCGGCGGATAATGCGTCACGATCTTCTCCGCTCGCTGATACGGCTTTATCGACCACTCTTTACTCCTACGACATCCATAATAAAAAATTTTCAGCGCGGATAAGCAATGCTGCGCCTGCCGGCTTTGATGATGATTTACCCTAGCCGGTGCGGCGAAAGGTTTGTAGCCGTTATATTTCCACTTTGAAGCGGAAATAAACCACGGCCAAGCGATCTCATTCGCATAATGACTAAAAACCGCAACAATTCACTGGGCCTACGGGGTATCGGAGTTCAATTGCCCAGCGCCGGGGATGAAATGACGGATATTGCACCGTTATATACTTATAAGAATTACCTATCGTGAATCCGGCCCTGGCGAAAACGCCACGGGCCACCAGGCCGCGCCCGGCATTGGCCGGCAGTCGCGGTGACCCTTTTCACGCTGGAAAAAACGCTGACCCGAAGGCCGCATGGATAAGTATAAACAATGACGGCGAGCCATGCCGCGACCCGCGGGGTGATGCGCCGCCGTCCGCAGCCCAGGCCGTGTACCGGCCGGGATGAGATGCCCTGACACGGTTAAACCTTATCCACCACAAAGACTAATTAACCAGCCATTGTGGAGATAGTGGCCGCCGACATGTTTATCATGGCGGCATCCCCCCAAGGTCATCTTTCATCATCCATATGGCCCTGCTTAAAGAGATTGTTTAACGCTGAGAAACACACCCTATATAGAGAGAAATTAATGTACATTAACTATGAAGTTATTAAACATGACCATATTGAAATAAATAATTCGGAAGATATTTTTTTTGATTGCGAACCTTGCATCCATTGGCCTGACCATAATGATAACGAACATGCCGCCCTTGATGATATAATTTATCAACCGAAAACAGCCTTGGCGGAGGATTTAAAAATAGCATTGACGAGCCTGGTTAAAATAGCCGTTTCTCATGAGGCCGGCCGCTTCAGTATGAAAATAGGATTAGATATTCCGCAGGCGGTATTCAATACCGCCTGGTGTATCTATAATAGCATAACAAACAGACAGAGTATCAGCACAGTCTTGGAAGCCGGGCTGCCATGGTGCATTAACGCTATTTTATCCCATTCACATTTTTTGGTTTCGGTATCCGTTTATTTAAAGGATTATATTGAAGAACAGTTTGGGCCATCCCTGACCGGCGCGTTGGATATCGGTACGGATAATATCCTCACTGATAACGGCTATCTTTTTTTTGGCGCCCTGGCGCTGGCCGGTAAGTACTATTGCGACGGGTGGAATGAACAACAGCCGCAGCGGCGCTACTTGACCCTGCCGATAGCCCTCGCACGCCTGTTCAACAAGGCGTGCCAGTGCTGGCAGGGGTTATGCGCGGCGTCCGGTGATAATAAACGGCCACCGGCTGATGATACCGGCAGGATGTTATTAAGCCTGACGGAAAAAACGCAACAGGCGGCGGAGCGCAACCTGGCCCGGCAATGGGCCCGGCAAACCAATGGCAGCCAACTGCTTGCGGAGCGGGCTGCCGAACATTTTTATGGCATCAGCGCGGTGACCGTTAGCGCAACCTCGCGGACACGAATCAAGGCCGGCAGGCAGGCGATACCGCACATTTCCCCCATTCGGCGTCCCTGCTTGAACGAAGCGCCGGGCGCCGGCGGCGGGTCAAGGTTTTTTTTGCCCAAGACGCGCGCGCCTCATCCGCATTCGATAGTGCGGTCGATTGGGCGCGCGCTGACCGGATTTTCACTGCCGCGATTCTCCCTGCTGCCCGTGGCGGCCGCCGCCATCATACCGGGCGCGACGCCCTTAAGGCGGATTGTTACCGCTGTGGCGCCGCAACGCGATACCCCGGCGCACAGCAGCGATATCCTGGTTAATCGCCATCTGCAGCAGGCTTTTCCCTCCATCAAACGTATGGTGATGACCTTGTTAAATCGGGAGATCAAGGCGGGATTTGATCTTGATATCACTACGGAAGACTGCCGGGTCCTGAATTTTGATCGTGCTTATCCCGATCGGGGGCCGACGGTCGGGATAAGCCAAATCGCGGTAATAACACAATCGATGCCGTTGACCGAATATGTTATAAACAATTTATTCAACAATGAGTACAAAGACTTTAATTCAGTCGATAATTATGAGGGAATATATTGTACAGAACGGCCGGAACCGCTGCTTCGCCATCATTCACAGGTGGCGGTCAAACCATCACAAATTATCCAGCTGGTGAACAATATGGATATTGTTTCCCCCTACTTCGCGGCACTGGAGAATTATTGGCGTGAGAATAAATCCTACCATGTCATCGCCAATATCATGAATATATTAACCCATCTTCGTATCGAACAGACGTTTTTAACTGACAACGTTATCGCCATCATCCTGCACGCTCTTGGCTTGGAGAACAACGACCGGCTGCGGGTAATGGCAAGGCTGTTTGATATAAACGGTTATCCGGCCACGGATATGGTGGTGCTCAGCGTGGCCGGCCAGAATATGCTGATCCTTTACCAACCGCGCGGCGTCAGGCATTTCAGGGTATTCAACGGCATCAGCGATTTAAGAGACTGGGTGGTAACGCAATGCCGGAATGAGACGCGGCGAAAGGACATCGCCGGCCATTTTGCTTTGCGGGATAGAGTGGACGGCGTGTCGCTATTCGGCTTTGGCGCCTGGGGCGTCGAACGTTGGCTGGCCCACGCCGGCGAATACCCCGAGCGTATCATGACGCTAAATGAATCGCTGAGCGTCCCTTTTCATGAGGCGCTGGGCAACAGGCAACAGGCGCGTTCCTTAAGCGATGCCGCAAAACTCGGCCAGGCCAGCCACCAGGACTTGTGGACGTTGGCCGCAACGGCGCTCAACATTAGCGATAATCTGTTCGCCATGCCCCTGATACCCTTCGCACCGCAGGCAGCGGATGCCAATAAAACCGGCAGCGGCGCAAATAACCTGCTGAGCATGGCCCCCTATGCCGGCGGCCGGGGCGGTAAGGTGAATCGGGCATCAGCCATACTCGCGTCGGTCTTGAGCGAAATAATTCCCTACGATGATAAAGGCGCCTTCCAGCCGTCGTTAAGCTTAAACTTTACGCTGGAGGAATACTTTCATATCGTCCACACGGATATCGCCCTGTGGAATACCATGCCGGAGGCCACTCCCGGCGAGCAACGCCTGGTGTCGAACCTGAGCGTTTACCCGCAAGGATACCGGCGGATATTGCAAACCCAACAGCAGGGCACCACCGATAACCATTTCACCCTAAGCCTGACCACGAAGGACGGCCAACGCAGGGACGACATTACCGCCATCCGTATGTATAAGGCGGTATTACCAATCCGCTTCAATAATATTCTTAAAGTCTTTGAAGTCTATGATATTGACCATATCAAAACAGCAGGTTATCCGGTCTATATGTCCCTTATCAACAATATAGCGCATTGGCAATTTGGCCGTGTTACGGATTCCCATTTAAAGACCCTGGCGGAAAGCGAAGTTTCCATGGCCGATTACGCTTTTGTCTCGGTGCGTCTTTTTGACGTTATTATGGAAAATATCGATAATCTATGCGCAAAGGTGAAGTCACTGACACCCGTTAATAGCCGCGGTGTGGCGCTGGACGCGCTGGGCAACAGTTATTTAAAGGTGGGCATACATTATATAAAAATTCAAAGAAACGTCATAAATAATCATTTCTATTTAGGCTATCGCGACGCCTTCCATCTTTTGGTTATCTATGATGACTCGCAAAGAAAATTCATACTTTCCTTAAACGCGGAGCTGACATTATCGGCGCTATACAATCAGCTGGCCGTTGATGACAATGATCGGTTAAAAAGCGCCAATATGTCGCTAAGTTACCGGGACGGCTACCGGGGCAGCAATGAACAACAGTACTTTGGCGCCATGGTGGCCGACAAAATTATTGTCGACGCCGGCGTCAAGGAGATAATATGTTATGGTCTGTTGCCCCATGAAGTATTTACCCACCCTGAATCCACGTCATTGACTACCCGTTTAAAAGGGGCCATGAACTCTTGCCGCCATATCCTCATGGATCTTTTGAATGCCTCGGAGCGCGAACAGCAGACATTCTTCTATGATACTATTTTCACTCTGATAAGAGCCAAAAATCCCGACCAGGATCATTTCCGCAAAAAAAATACCAAGCGGGTACTGGAATTACTTGAAAAAATGCTCGCTATTATTCAGCAGCATATAGATGATAAATTCAGCCGGGTGTGGGTCGCGCAGTTTAATCAAACCGAGACCATTGTCATGGCGGTCCATGCCGACCCGCTTAAGCGATTATGGGTCAACGCGGGATATCATGAGAGCGCAAATCCCCCGCAACGTCACCACGCCCTTTTTTGTCGTTACGGCTGCCATGAGCTGCCGCCGGCCGAGAATATCGCCATCCTCAAGCAGGCAAACCTTGATAACGGCACCTTTGCCGCAGGGGATTATGCGGCCCAGTATCAGCATGAGAACTTTCCGTCAATTATCAGACGCTTGTGGGCGGGCGAGATGACGGTTGACGAAATCAAATGCCTGATAAGCCTGCCGCAGACCAGCCGGATCAGTAATTATGCGCTAATGACCGATAAGGAGCTTGCCCTGGCGCTGTTTCACAAGAAGGCCACGGCCAGGATGGCCATGATTATCAACAATCCCGACGTCTTCTGCGAGCTGCTGGCGCATCTGCATCGGCGCATGAACACCGGTCATCCGCCGATTCGCCATCATCAGGATCCCTGGCTGATGTCCGTGCTTTTCGCCACGGCATTTTATGCGACCGGACCCTCGGCACCCGCACCGGCGCGGTAATAAAAAAACCGGCCGGGGCCGGTTTGCTGCCTTGCGCGCACGTCAGCCTAGCGGAATTTTGCGTGGTTTTCGTTGCGGGTTTGCTGAAACTCCTTCGCCACCGCCTGGGCCTGTTTCAAATCCCCCTTGGCCGCCAGCGCCTGGGCCCGTTCGATTTGACTGGTCAGGGTGTCGATACCCTGGCGAAAATCCTTCATCTGCGGGCTGTCCGCCGGCTGGCCTTTCAGCTTGGGCGGCGTGGCGTTGCGCGCATCCAGCGCCGCTTCATGCATGGCGGCCAGGCCCTTTTTCAGCGCATCAAGGTTATCGCTTTTCATCACCTTGCTATAGTTGGCGTTAAGGACATCCATATCCTCGCCCAGATCCCGCGCCTGCGACGCCAGGGGGGCGGCGATAAACAGGGCCGCCGACAACATTGCTATTGCTCTATATCTCATTATTATGAATTCTCGTTAAATACCTGCGATTTTCATCTCCGGCAACAACACCGATCCGCATTGGATATTGCTGCGGGTTTCGATATCGTCGCCGACGGAAACAATATTACGCCACATATCCTTGAGGTTGCCGGCAATGGTAATCTCACTGACCGGATATTGGATTTCACCGTTCTCCACCCAGAAACCGGCGGCTCCGCGTGAATAATCCCCGGTAATGGCGCTTACACCTTGCCCCATCAGTTCGGTAACCACCAGCCCACGATCCATTTTTTTGATCAATGCCACAAAATCAAGGCCCTGGCCCGCTATGCGCCAGTTATGAATGCCGCCCGAATGGCCGGTGCTTTTCAGACCCAGCTTGCGCGCCGAGTAGCTGCTTAGCAGCCAGGTCTGCAATACGCCGTCCTTGACGATGGACCGATCCCGGGTACGCACCCCTTCGCCGTCAAAAGGCGACGATGCCAATCCCTTCAGCAAATGGGGATGCTCTTCGATGGACAGCCAGTCCGGCAGAATCGCCTTGCCCAGATAATCAAGCAGAAAAGTGGATTTGCGGTACACGCTGCCGCCGCTGATGGCGCCGACCAGGTGGCCGAACAAACCGGTTGCCGCTTCGGCGGCGAACAGCACCGGTGCCTGCTGGGTGGCGATTTTACGCGGATTCAGGTGCGCCAGGGTACGCCTTGCGCACTCTTCGCCCACCCATTCCGGCGAGCGCAGATCGTCGAACGCCCTGCCGATGGTATAGGCGTAGTTACGTTCCATATTGCCGCCGCTTTCCGCGATAACGCTGCTGGAAAGGGAATGACGGCTGCTGTTGTAGCTTGCCAGCATGCCGTGGCTGTTGCCGTAGACCTTGGTGCTGTAATGACTGTTGAAACTGCCGCCTTCGGTATTGGTAATGCGTTTATCGGCATTCAGCGCCGCCTGCTCGGCCCGGGCGGCCAGATCGGCACCGCGCTCGGCGTCCAGCTCGGCCGGGTGGAACAGGTCCAGTTCCGGCGCCTCAAAGGCCAACAGATCTTTATCGGCCAGACCGGCGAACGGATCGGGCGAGGTATAACGGGCGATATCCAGCGCGGCGCCAACGGTGCGGGCAATCGCGTCCGGGCTGAGGTCGGTTGACGAGGCGCTGCCTTTACGCTGCTGGTAGAACACGGTGATGCCCAGCGCGCCGTCGCTGTTGAACTCAACGTTCTCCACTTCGCCATAACGGGTGCTGACGCCGATACCGGTGGTTTTGGTCACCGCGACCTCGGCCGCGTCGGAGCCGGCGCCCGCCAGTTCCAACGCCTGGGCTACCGCGTTTTCCAATAATTTACGCTGTTCTGCAACTTGAGTGACTAATTTCATTGGGCCGCCATAATGATAAGGGTTATTCGCCGCGGGATAATGTATCAAGTCTATCAGTCCGTCGGCGGTTTCGCACGGTATCAGGAAGGGATGAATGAAAGGCTGGGAGGCAGATGACAAAAACCACCGGCAGACAAAGGCGCATTGCCGTTATCCCGCGACGGGGATAACGTCAGGCGCCCGGGATATCGCCTCGGGTCAGGCCGTGCGGCCAAGCGCGCGATCGAAACGCTGCCAGCATTCCGTCAGGTCGATAAGGCATTTCTGTTTACGCGCTTCGTCGATTTTAATCGCGGTAAGCCCGGCCTCCATGGCATCGATAATAGAGACTTTCAGGGGCACGCCGCGCAGCAGATGGTCAACCACGCCCCGCGCCATTTGCGTATCCGCGCCATAATGGCCGCCGTCACCGTGCCCTTCATAGGTTTTATCCTCCAGCCTGTCGCCGCTGCGGGCATCATGGACGCGGAAATAGTTGCGCACAAAATCCCCTTCCGCCATGCCGTCGCTGCCGATCACGCAAAACCGGCGAAAATAATCCGGCACGTTAAGATTGGCATGGAACGAGAGCGTAGCCCCGGTGGCATATTCAACGATTGCGGTCTGATAATCGATAATATCCGCATCGCTGGTAAACACGTTATCCGTACTGTGCCAGCCGCTGGGCTTACGGTGATACACGTCAGACGCGGCGGTAATCACCGGCCCGTGCGGTTCATGCGCGGCGGTAAAGGACTTGCGCCCGCCAAAACTTGCCACGCTCATGGCGCGCGCGCCAACCAGCCCCTGGTACAGGTCCAGATCGTGGCAGCATTTTTCCAGCATATACGCCCCGGCGAAGCGTTCGAAACGTCGCCAGTCGCGCATGAAAAAAGCGCCATGCCAGGGCGGGATATGCTCACAAGCCTCGATGGACGTGATTTCCCCCAATTGGTTTTGCGCCTGGGCGCGGAGTAAATCCACATACAGCGGCGAATACCGCAGCACCAGGCCCACGATGATGCGATCGCTGCCGTACTGTCGCACCAGCTCCGCCAGCGCCAGGGTCTGCTCTTCGTTTATCACCACCGGTTTTTCGGTAAAGACGATAAGCCCGGCTTCCAGCCCGGCGCGGATGTGTTCCAAATGCAGGTAATTGGGCGAGCCCACCATCAGCATGTCGAAACCACCCGCCGCCAGCAGTTCGCCAAGCGTGCTGAAGCCCCGCCCGGCATCAATACCGAATTGCGTTAACGTCTCCAGCCCGGCCGGCGCCGGGTCGGCAAATCCTGTTATGGTAAAATCCGCATCGGCTTGTTTGAATTCCTTAGCCACATTCGCCATGCGAAAACCCAGTCCGACAATACCTGCTTTCATGTTGGTTGCCCCTGCCGCCCATGATGAATCACCGTTTCTTGCCATTGAACTTATTACGATTACAAAAGTAATGTCAATTATCCACCAATATGTAAAAATGATGACACTATCTATTTTGTTGAAATACAATGATTTTTTAAAATATAATAATGCTATGTTTTTTTCATTATTGCGATTTATGTTTTTTTACCCTATCTTTTCCGCTCGACACGTCAGTTCCACAGCGTCCCTGGCGGCAACTCATGTCATCTACAGCCAAAAGAAGGGGGAACGTTGCAACCAAATTTTTATGTGGGCGTGGATGGCGGCGGCACGGAATGCCGCGTGCGCCTGGTTGATAGCCAGGGCCGCCTGCTGGCGGAGTGCCGGGGCGGAGCGGCCAATATTTTCAGCGCCACGGCGGATGCCCTGAACACTTCGCTTGAGCTGGTGGCCCAAGCCTTTCGTCTCGCCGGCCTGCCTTTGGCGGAACAGGCGCGCGCGCGCGCGGGGTTCGGTTTTGCCGGCGCCAACGTGCAGCGCGTCAGGCAACTGGCGGAAACCTGGCCGATGCCGTTCGCGGCCCGGCACATCGCCTCCGATGTGGAAATCGCCTGTCTTGGCGCGCATCAAGGCCGCCCCGGCGCGGTGCTGATTACCGGCACCGGCAGCCAGGCCACGGCGTATGACGGCGACCGGTTCCATTCCTTCGGCGGCTGGGGCTTTAGCCTGGGAGACCAGGGATCGGGCGCCATTCTGGGGCGTCACGCGCTGCGCCGCGCATTGCAGGCCCATGAAGGCATACTGCCGGCGTCCGCGTTAACGCGGGCCCTGATGGCGGATTTCGACCATTCGCCCGAGACCATGCTGCACTGGTCGCGGTCCGCCGGCCCCCGCGACTGGGCGGCATTTGCCCCGCGAATATTTGAATTCGCCCGGTGCGACGACCCTAACGGCGTGCATTTGGTGCGCCAGCTGGCGCTGGAGATCGATCTGATGCTAGCCTGTCTGGCGAAGGCCGGCTCGCCGCGGATTGCGCTGATGGGGGGTCTTTCACAGCCGGTATTGCCCTGGCTGGATCCCCGCTGGCGCAAACATATCGTCGCACCCTGCGCGGACGCCCTGGACGGCGCGCTGCGACTGGCCGGCGGCGGGCTTTTCCCCCAGGCCCAGCCGGTTCACCCGTTATCGTCGTCACAAGGATAAAACAGCCCAGCCATGAGCGCGCCGACCGTATCCCCACGCATCCTACGCCTGATAGCCGAACACTCGCCCATCAGCCAATCCGACCTGAAGGTCCGCAGCGGCCTGAGCATGTCCACGGTTTCGCAGGCGACCAACCGGTTATTATCGAAAGGGATTATCCATGAGCTGGGCCTGCGCCGGGAATCCATGGGGCGGCCCAAGATATTGCTGGGTATCGATCCCGCCTATGCCTCGGTGGTGGGGGTACAGCTCAACGCCGAGCGTAATTTGATCGTCATGACCGATTTGGTCGGCAAACTGATTGGCGAACAGCAGATGCCGACCGGCGCGCTGACGCCGAAACAGCTGAGCGACGCGCTGGCGAAATTCCTTAAATCGGTGGAAGCCAGTAAGGTCGGCGCGATCGGCCTGGCCATCTCCGGCATCGTGGATCCGCTTAGCGGGGTTTGTATTCGTTCCAAGGTACTGGACTGGCACCACGTCCCGATAGCCGGCCTGCTCTGCGAGCGTTTCGCCATACCGGTTTATATCGAAAATGACGCCAACGCCATGGCGCTGGCTTCCATGGTGTTTGGTCAGCTGGGCGACGCCCGGTCGGCTATCATCGCCACGTATGGCAAAGGGATCGGCGCCGGCATTATCCTCGACCGCCAGCTTTACCGCGGCCGACACGGCAACGCCGGTGAAATAGGCAACGCGCTGGTCGGCGACGGTTCGGCGGCGATCCTGGAGGAAGTGGCCTCCTCAAGAGCGATACTCAGCAGTATCGCCGCCACGCTGCCGGAAAACGGACCGCCGCGCAGCCTGCAGGAAGTGGACGGATGGCCGTCGCACCAGGTGGTGGATATCCTGACCACCGCCGGACGGCACATCGGCATTTCGCTGGCCAATTTGTCGATCGCGTTCGATCCGGACGTGGTGTACCTGGCGATGGAGCCGCAGATGGCCTCGCGCATCCTGCTGGATCAGATCATGACGCATTTCCAGCAATACCGGCTCAAGCTGACGCCGCAGGTGATCCCGCTGCGCTACCTGACCGATTCAAGCCGCATGTGGGCGCTGGGGGCGGCGGGCTTCGCGGTCAACGGACTGATTGACGCGATAGCCTCGCGGGCGGACGATGACGCATAATCTCTTTAGCGGATCCGCTCGCCGGATGCGCTGAACAGCAGGCATTTTGCCGGATCGATGCCCAGCGCCAGCGTTTCGCCGTTGCTGATGGTGGTCGGCGCCCGTTGTTCAATCACCAGCGCTTCCTCCCGCCCGGTATTCAAATACAGGTAATTGGTATGGCCCAGCCGCTCGGCAAAGGCCAGCACGCCGCTAAACCGCACCTCCGCCCCCTCGGCCGCCAGGAAATGCTCCGGCCTGATCCCGAGCGTGACCGGACGATCCCGCTCCAGCGCGCCGGCCACCTGGACCACCAGGTTGTCCAACGCCAGCTCGGGAACCGACAGCCGCGCCCAGCCCGGTTCACTGCGCACCACGGTAGCCGGCATAAAATTGATTTTAGGCGAGCCGATAAATCCGGCGACAAAGATATTATCCGGATCATGATACAGCTCCAGGGGCGCGCCCACCTGTTCGATACGGCCCTGGCGCAGCACCACGATGCGATCGGCCAGCGTCATCGCTTCCAGCTGATCGTGGGTAACATAAATCATTGTGTTTCCAAGCGTTTCATGCAGACGGGCAATTTCGATGCGCATTTTCAGGCGCAGCTCGGCGTCCAGGTTGGATAACGGCTCGTCGAACAGGAAGATGCGCGGCTTGCGGATAATCGCGCGGCCAATGGCCACCCGCTGACGCTGGCCGCCGGACAGGGCGCGTGGTAAACGATCCAGGAACTCGGTGAGATGCAGCACCGCGGCGGTACTGTTTACCTGTTGCTCAATATCCTGTTTACTGTATTTGGCCACCTCCAGCGGATAACGCAGGTTACCCCGCACCGTCATGTTGGGATACAGCGCATAAGACTGGAATACCATGGCGATGCCGCGATCGGTGGGCGCGCTATGGGTAATATCCTTACCGTCGACGCTCAGCGTTCCGCCGGTTATATCCTCCAGACCGGCAATCATCCGCAGCAGGGTCGATTTACCACAGCCGGACGGCCCGACGAATACGATAAACTCGCCGCTGTTGATCTGCAGATCGATGCCGTGAATGACGTTGATTTTGTCATAGGATTTTTTTATAGCCCGAAGCTCTACGTTGGCCATCTCCGTCCCCGTTTACAGTGTTTGTCCCATATAAATGGCCTGGCTGCGGTGTAACAGCCTAAACCCCAGCCGTTGATAAAACGCGCAGACTTGTTCATTCTTCAGGCTCACGCCGAGATGCACGCCTGAAACGCCGGCGCGCCGCAGCGCGTCCAGCTCCGTTTCAATCATCCGCCTTCCCTGGCCGTTGCCCTGGGACTGCGGCAGGATATTGATATGCAGGTGCGCCGGATACCGCTCCACCAGCCCTGCGTCCTTGGGCTGCGGCCGGCGTATAAAATCCAGCACGCCCTCATCGAGCGGCAACAGCGGCCGGCGATCGGCCAGTTTTTCCCTGAGTCCGGGCCACCAATCGCGCAAAAGCCGCCGCTCGAACGCCTCGGTATCGCGCGCGGCGACCACATAGCCGACGGCGCGGCCGTTTTCCTCCAGGACAAACGCCAGTTCCGGTTCAAAAACAGCGTACGGCATCACGAAACGCAGCCCGGGATAAGCCGGATCGCTGTAAAGCGCGCTGGCATCCGTGCCGGCATTGGCGGTTTTCAGGCAGATTTCAGACAGCGCGGAACGATCGCGCTCCGCGGCCTGTCGGATCAATAGCGGGGTAGAGGTCATAACAGCCGGTCTCCGTTGCGTTCCGGGGAGGATGGATTGATACACTAAGCAAAGCATACTTAGTTCGCAAGTTATAATAATTATATTATATGGTACAACGTAATGATGAAAACCCCTGATTATCCCCAGCCAGACATAAAAGTGATGACCGCTTTATTGTTTGATAAATTTAATGATGCATAATCATAATTTTACCCTTTATTTGGCATAAATATGGCGTTGATGAGGCGTTTGTCCATAAGATAAAACGATGGAACAATAAATAACTTCATGAATTACAAAATAAAAAATTACACCACTGTCTATTGGAAATAGCGGGCGGTAACACTGTACCGATGCGGTTTTATCTCACAATTATCCTTCCATTCATCATTTATCCAGTCCTTTTATGCTGTATCCGCACAGGACAGCCGATAAATAAAAGAATATTGACTTTATTTTTATCCTAAAGTAAGTATTAAAGGACAACCTGTCAGCCGCTTTTCGCCGGTGAATCGATATTGCTTTATTCCCGGCGGAATAGCCTTGTTTCCCTGTGATGGAGGTCAGAACCCCATGTCCCATTCAGTCAAAGCTTACCGCCGGTCATCCTCCGGCGCGGACGGACTTTCCCTCCATCGCATCAGGCTGGCGCTGGCGGGAAGCCTGCTCGGTCTCTGCGCGCTCGGCGCCGCGCATGCCGAAACCCTCACCACCTGGGATGTCTGGAACTATCCCGCCCAGGATGCCTTGATGAAACAAACCGTTACCCGGTTTGAGCAGCAAAATCCCGGCCTGAGGCTCGACCGTTCAGTCCACGCATCCGCCGATACGCGCATTCCCCTGAAGCTGGCGCTGACGTCCGGCGAAGGCCCGCAGGTGGCGCAGGTCAATCAGGGCGGCGGCGATATGGGCGCGCTGGTACATGAAAAACTGCTCTATTCATTGGATGATTACGCCAAAACCTATCATTGGGAGCAGCGGTTCCCGGCCTCCATTCTTAAACGCAACCGCTGGTCGGATCATAATGATTTCGGCGAAGGCCATCTTTACGGGGTGGCGAGCCTGGGGGAAATGGTCGGCTTGTATTACAACAAGAAATTGCTCGATCAGGCGGGCGTCGCGGTGCCCAAAAATATGGACGAATTTGAGGCGGCCCTGCCGAAACTGCAGCAGCAGGGCATTGCGCCCCTGATGATGGGACTGCTTGACAGCAACGGCGGTCCCCATTTGCTGATGATGCTCTGGCAGGATCAGATCGACAGTAAGGATCGTAAGCCGCTTGACGATCTGATCTACGGCAAGGGCGGCACCTTCCATGACGCAAAGCTGCTTAAGGCGGCCACCATGATGAAAACCTGGGCCGACAAAGGGTATTTCTTCCCCGGCTACCAGGGCATCGGCAACGATGACGCCGCTACGCTTTTCCAGAACGGCCAGGCGGCTTTTTTTATCAGCGGCACCTGGTACATGGGGCAGTTGCAGGAAAACAAGGACATTCACTTTGCCGACCTGCCGCCGTTCCCAGGCGTAACATCACCGCTGATGGTGGGGGGCACCGATTTACCGTTCTCGATAACCTCGACCGCCAAAACCCGGCAGCAGCGTGATATCGCGGCTAAATTCATCGATTACCTGGTGTCCGACCAAATGGCGGAGGCCTGGCTCAAGGCGGGCTTCCTGCCGGCCAGCGCCGATAAAAACGCCAAGATCCCGGCCGATAATCCGTTATTGGCCGAAATCTACCGGGTCTGGATCAAGGTCAGCGACTATGACGGCCTGGGCCATTATATCGACTGGGCCACCCCCACCATGATCGGCGCGCTGCAAGAGCATGTGCAGCTGTTGCTGGCGGGTAAGGAAAGCCCGCAGCAGTTGACCGACAAACTGGACGAGAACTATCAGCAATACATCAAGACACTGAAGCATTAACCCTTGGCCGCCGTCCCGGCCCGCGGATTATCGCGGCCGGGACGGCGGTTGTTTTTTTTCTCATCAAGAGGCGTATCAATGTTTAATAAGTCCAGTTCGCAAAATATGCTGTATATTTTGCCATCGCTGCTTATCTACTGCGTGTTTTTATTGATACCCCTGCTGATAACCTTTTGGACCAGCCTGACCGATTGGGACGGCACCTCATGGCCGGTCTTCATTGGCCTTGGCAACTACATCCGCATGCTGCTTGATCCGGTATTCTGGATCTCCATCGGCAATAACGCTCTGCTACTGCTGTTTTATACTTTATTCCCGATTATCATCGGCCTGGCGTTATGCAGTTTCCTCAGCGCCTCGCGGCCCACCGAGCGCAGTTTGCTGCGCATCCTGTTTTTCCTGCCGTATATCATGCCGATGGCGGTGCTCGGCGTGGTCTGGCGCTGGCTGTATAACCCGGCGTTCGGTCCTATCGATCAGCTGTTGCGCGTCATTGGGCTGCCGCACATGGCACGCGCCTGGCTGGGCGATTTCGACTGGGCGCTGGCGGCGGTGGGCATGGTGGCCACCTGGTATTTCTTCGGCTTTTGCCTGGTGCTGTTTATGGCGGGCATCCAGCGCATGGACCCCTCGTTGCTGGAAGCCGCCGAGCTGGAAGGATCGTCCCATCGGCAAAAGTTTATGCGCATTACCCTGCCCTCATTGCTGCCGGAAATCCGCGTCGCGCTGCTGCTGACGGTGATTGCCGGCATCAAGGCCTTCGATCTGGTGTATGTGATGACCCGCGGCGGTCCCGGCACCTCTACCCTGGTGACCAATATTTACATGTTCCAGCAGGGTTTTGATTTACGCCATTTCGGCTATGCCTCGGCGGTGGCGATTGTCGGCATGGGGCTGGTCTTCATTATCAACGGATTCATTCACCTTGCTATTCGGGAGCGTCGTTAATGCGCGGTATTCCATGGTCTACCCGGGGCTTGCTGTGGCTGTTCGCCCTCCTTACCATCCTGCCGTTCGCCCTGGCGTTATTAACCTCGTTCAAAACACAGACCGAACTGTTCCAGGGCGTTTTTACCCTACCTTCCCGCCTCAGTTTTGCCAATTATGTTTCCGCCTGGCGCGACGGCCATTTCCAAATCTATTTTACCAATTCCGTGCTGGTGGTATTCCCGGTGATTATCATCAGCCTGCTGGCGGGCATCCCCTCCGGTTTCGCCTTCGCCTTTTTACGGCTGTCGGCGAAAAAATTCATCGCATTCCTGCTATCCATCGGCATGGTGCTGCCGTCGGAAGCCTATATCATCCCGCTGTATCACGAGATCCACTGGCTCGGCCTGAATAATAATTACCTGGCATTGATCCTGCCGCAGGTGGCGATGTCGATCCCTTTTACCACCCTGATGGTGGCCAGCGCTTTTTCACAGGTGCCGAAAGAACTCCTGGAAGCGGCGGTGATGGACGGGGCCAGCCGCTGGAAAATATTGTGCGGCCTGCTGGTCCCGGCCATCGTACCCACCTTATCCACCCTGGCCCTGTTGCTGTTCATCTGGACCTGGAATGAATTTCTGATCCCCCTGATACTGGTTAATAAAGAGGAACTGCGCACGTTGCCTATCGGCATGATGTTTTTCCAGAATCGCAATACCATCAATATTCCGGTGCTGATGGCGGGCGCCACCATTGCCATATTGCCCCTGGTGGCGATATTTTTACTGTTCCAGCGCAGATTTATTCATGGTATTACCGAGGGTGCGGTAAAATAAGGGCGTGGATCCTCCCGCGCAACCTGTTAGGATTAGCCTCTTTTTGAGGAACCGTATCATGAGTAAACAACCGGAAGACTGGCAAGACGAACAGCCCGCGGCGCAGCCCGGCGACGAAGACGATGACGAGATTATCTGGGTCAGCAAAAGCGAGATCAAACGCGATGCCGAAGCCCTGAAGGAGCTCGGCGTCGAACTGGTCGATCTCGGCAAAAACGCGTTGGAAAAAATACCGCTGGACGATGACCTGCTCGCCGCCATAGAGCTGGCGCAACGCATCAAAAAAGAGGGACGCCGCCGCCAGATCCAGCTTATCGGCAAAATGCTGCGCGCACGCGATCCCGAGCCTATCCAGCAGGCGCTGGATAAGCTGAAAAACCGCCACAATCAGCAAATTACCCTGTTCCATAAGCTGGAAAACCTGCGCGACCGCCTGATAGAGCAGGGTGACGACGTGGTGGATGAAGTGATGGCCCTGTATCCCGAGGCGGATAGGCAGCAGTTGCGATCCCTGGTGCGTAACGCGCAAAAAGAAAAAGCGGCCAACAAACCCGCCAAAACATCACGCCAGATTTTCCAGTACCTGCGCACCATCGCCGGCGATAAATAGGCCGGGCGTCAGCGCAGGTTAAAGCGCAGCCGGCCGTCCAGTTCTTCTTCCGCCTCGTCAAACAGCAGTATCAGGGCGCCGAAGCGGCGTTTTTTTGATGCGCTGAGATGCAAGAACTCTATTTCCATCGGCAACGGCAACCGGCTGGTCACGGTTTGCCATAAATCATCCAGATTGGCGGCGCACGGTTCGCTTAGGGACAGCTGACGGCCAAAATCGCGGTAAAAGGCCGGCAGATCGGGTATCTGGTTAAAATCAAAGGACACTTTACCCATCAATCTTTCTCCGCACCGCAGGTTATCAATTGTAGCTTGCCCACTATTGTGCCAGCATGCCATAGACCGTTTCCCGGATATAGCGCAAAAAGAGTTATCATAAACCGCCAATATGCAGCGTTTTCACTTCCAGGTAATCGTCCATGCCGAGAACGGAGCCTTCCCGGCCCAGTCCGGACTCCTTCACGCCGCCAAACGGCGCCACCTCGGTGGACACCGCGCATTCATTCACCCCCACCATGCCGCTTTCCAGCGCCGCTGATACGCGGAACACGCGCTGTAGATTTTGGCTGTAAAAATAGGCCGCCAGCCCGAACGGCGTATTATTGGCGCGCTGGATCACCTCCTCCTCGGTGTCAAAGCGGAAACAGGCGGCCACGGGACCAAAGGTTTCCTCGTGCGCCAGCTTCATCTCCTCGCTGGCGTCCCTGATAACCGTCGGCTGGAAAAAATTGCCGCCAAGCTGGTGCGGCTTGCCGCCGGCTACGGCCTTTCCGCCCTTGGCCAATGCGTCGGCGACGTGCTCCTGCGTTTTTTCCAGGCCGGCTCGGTTAATCAACGGCCCGACCACCACCTCCGGATCCATGCCGTTGCCGACCTTTAGCCGCTCCACCTTGCCCGCCAGGCGGGAAACAAATTCGTCATAGACGCCGGATTGAATATAAAAACGGTTGACGCTGACGCATACCTGCCCGGCATTGCGAAATTTATTGGCGATGGCGCCCTGTACCGCGGCGTCGATGTCCGCATCGTCAAACACGATATACGGCGCGTTGCCGCCCAGTTCCATGGAGACCTTTTTCATGGTGTCGGCGGCGTTGCGCATCAGCGTCTTGCCCACCTCGGTGGAACCGGTAAATGTCACCTTACGCACCCGATCGCTTGCCATGATGGCGTCGCTGATGGCGTGGGTATCCCCCGCGACACCGTTAAGCACGCCTGCCGGCACGCCGGCCTGCTGCGCCAGCGCCAGTAGGGCGAATGCCGACAGCGGCGTATTGTTGGCCGGTTTTATCAGCGCGGTGCAGCCCGCCGCCAGCGCCGGACCCAGCTTGCGCGTCAGCATGGCCAGGGGGAAATTCCAGGGCGTAATCGCCGCCACCACACCCACCGGCTCGCGGGTGGCGAAAATGCGTGAATGGGCTTTGGCCGGCGGAATAATCTCGCCGTTAACGCGCTTGGCCTGCTCGGCGAACCATTGGATAAAGCTTGCGGCATAGGCGACTTCGCCCTCGGCCTCCTTAACCGGCTTGCCTTGTTCCGCCGTCATCAGCCGGGCCAGGTATTGCTGGTTTTCCATTATCAGCTGGTACCAGCGGTACAGGATTTCAGAACGCGCCTTGGCGGTCTTTGCGCGCCAGGCGGGAAACGCCGCGTCGGCGGCGGCGATGGCGGCCTCGGTTTCCCGTTTGCCGCTTTTGGCCACCTGGGCGATGAGCTTGCCGGTGGCCGGATTTATGACGTCAAAGGTGTCCCGAGCGCGTAGCCATTCGCCGTTGACCAGATAGCCGGTTTTGAACAGCGGGTGGTCCTGTAGGTGTAAGTGCTCGCTCATTGTTATCCTCCTTTTTGCGCCCTCCGTCAGGAAAGGCGTGTATTTGCCGATTTACGCCCCGGCCTGCGCGGGACATCGGCCTGCGCGGGCGCCGCGGCGTAAGAAATATGGTTTAAGTATAGATGCTGGTTGCACGATGGGGCGGCCGGGTTGGGTGAAAGCCGTCCCGGCGGGTTAATCGCTTAGGGCGTGGCGGTAGCGCAATAGCGTGTCGGTCAGGCGCCGCACCGATTCGGTGATATCGGGCGTGGCCTGGTAGTGAAGCAGTTTGTCATGATAAATGCGCAATTCCGCCAGTAATTGGTCGAAATGTTCCCCGCGGCGAATGGCGCTGCGGCTGACCAGTACCCGGTCGGCGGTGGCGCGGATCTGGCGGTGGTAGGCCGAGAGATCGGCATTGGCCGGAATATCCGCCAGGCGCAGGCGCTGGTGGATAATGATAAGCGTCAGCGCCAAACGGTATTTGGCGATATCGGTGGGGAACAGCGATAGCAGTTGAAACAGTTGCTGATACAGCGCCGGCAGATGATTTTCCCGGCGCCGGATCTTATTGGTGGACAGGGCCGATACCGCGCCGTAGACAAACCGGTTCAGCAATACCCGGCCGATACGCGCCTTGGAACCGTCCCGGATCAGCAGGATCACCAGCGCAGCCAGGCCGCAGCCGATTATCTGGCCTATGGCGCTGTCGAGAAAGGTGTTTATGGAAAAACTCATGGGATTTGCCAGCACCAGCACATTAATCGTCCCCGCCAGGGTGCCAAGGCTGCCGAGACGACGTTTTTGCACCTCGATGCCGATGATAAACGCCAGCGCCCCCAGCGCAATACACAGCAACAGCATGCTTTGCTGGGTGGCGGGCATGATCACCATATAATACAGCGCGCCAAGGGGCAGCGCCGCCGTCATGCCGATCATGAAATCCTTGCACACCATCCAGGGATTGGGCAGACGCATGGCAAGCGACGTCACCACCGCGATCATCACCATGCAGCTGCTGCCCGACGTCCAGCCGGTCCATAGCCAGAACAGGCATCCCAGCGCGGTGGCGACGCCGGTGCGCAGCCCGTTAATCATCGCGTGATGCCGCTCGGCGGAAGGGGCGGTGATAATCACCTGATCCACCAGCACCTGTTCCTCGATTTTACTGATGCGCGTATTGTTGTTGACCCCTTTCGCCAACAGCAGAAAACGGGTTGCCGCGCCCACCCAGGTATAGAGAACCTGTGGGATATCACGGGCTGGCGTGGTGGCAATCACCTGGCGCATCAGCTTCATGCGTTTGTGAATATCCCCCACGCCCTGCACCGGTTCGTTTAACAGCCGCCGCAGATGCGGCTGAATAAAATCGGGCCGCACCTGTAAAATAAGGAAGGTTTCACAGGCCTGGGTTATCAGGGTCAGCGACAGGGTGTTAATCGCCCGCAGACGCCGGCTACAGCGCTGCCAGCGCGAAGATTCCATCAGCAGGTTGCCGCGCATGCCGTCAAGGGCGGCGGTCGATTTCACCAAATCGCCCCAGGCCTTATCCACCGCTTCTTTCGCCGCGCCGTTGATGCACAGGAAAAGCAGCCGGTACTGATCCAGCAGCAACTGGTCCACCGCCCGGTCGATATCCTGTTTTATCGAGCGCGGCGAAAACAGGATATCCGCCAGGATGGCGCAAACGATGCCCAGCACGATTTCGCTACAGCGCTCAATGGCGAACTGCGGCGTGACCTGGGGCTGGCTTTGAATACTGACGATAATAATCAGCGCGGTATACCCGGCAAGTCCCAGGGCATAAGAATTCTGCACCCGCACCAGCGTGGAAATCCACATACAGCCGCCGGCCCAGATACAGCTTAACAGCAGC
This sequence comes from Acerihabitans sp., assembly GCF_036398755.1. Classification (NCBI taxonomy): domain Bacteria; kingdom Pseudomonadati; phylum Pseudomonadota; class Gammaproteobacteria; order Enterobacterales; family Pectobacteriaceae; genus Acerihabitans; species Acerihabitans sp. Next base: position 46,841 of record NZ_DASWOM010000134.1, read on the forward strand.
ATGACCACCGGGGCGCGGATGGTCAGGGTAATGATCACCAGCGCCCCGGCGCAGCCGATAAAGGTGCCGACGATGCGCAGCATGCCGCGATGGCGTATGGCGCCGGCAAACGGCTCGCCGCCGGCGGCAAAGGCCGGGCCTGCGGCGACGATGGCGGCGGTGAGCACCGACCAGCGCGGCGTTTCCAGCTGGAAATGAAACCCCAGGAACAGCGCCAGCAGTATGGCGAAGGTCAGCTTGACCGCAAAACGGCAGCGGAAAAATATCGGCGCCAGCAGTTGCAACATTATCGGGCCATCCGCTTAACCGAACTCGCGCAGGCGATGCATCAGCTGCATCATCGGCGAAAGCTCGCGCCGGTCGCGATCTTTACTGCCTGTGATGACCACGGTAGCGGTGGTGCCGGCCGGATAAAGATCGCCCTGCTGCGCGTCGAGGCGGATTTTCACCGGCACCCGCTGGGCCAGACGTACCCATTCCAGATTGGAATCCACGGTCGCCATACCCTTGGCATCCACCGAACTGCTGCTGTTGGTCACCCCGGCGGAGATACTGTCCACCGTGCCGTACAGCACCCGGTTACTGCCGAGCGGCGTGATTTCCACGCGAAAGCCCGGGCGCACTTTTTCCAGTTTGGTCTCTTCCATATAGGCCAGCAGGTAGAAAGAGTTACGCTTGATCAACGCCACCGACACCGTGCCGCGGGTGATAAATTCTCCGGCGTGGACGTTGAGGTTGGTTATCCAGCCTTCGGCGGGCGCGCGCACCGTGGTGCGATCCAGGTCGATTTTCGCCAGATCCCTGACGGCCACCGCTTTTGCCAGCTGATGGCCGACGGTGGTCAAATCATTGCTGGACTGGTCGATGGCTTCCTGCGACATGGCATTGGTGCCCAACCGCAGCCGGCGTCCCGCCTCGCGGCGTTTCTCGGCCACCAGGGCCTGGTAATAATCCACATCGGCCTGGGCTTCGTCCAGCGCCTGCTGATAACGCGGCTGATCGACCACAAACAGTACCTGACCGCGCGTCACCAGCTGATTATCGCTCACCCGCACATCGGTGAGCAGGCCGCTGACATCCGGCGAAATCGCCACGATATCGGCGGTGAACTTGGCGTCCCGCGTCCAGGGCGATTCGGTATAGAACGTCCATGCCCGGAAAATGGCGACGGCGGCAATCAAGACCAACAGCAGGGTAATCGCCATCCTGATTATTTTTGTTACGACAGTTTTCACAGCGACCTCAAACGAAAAGACACGAAATCAGATAAAACACGCAGCAATATAACGCGGTATTAAACAAGGCCGGATGCCAGACGAAATCGTAAATTCCCGTCGGCTGCAATACGCGGCGTAGTAACAGGAACACCGCCATCGACACCAGCAGTTCAAAAAATACCGGTGGGAACGACAGGCCGAAGATCACCATAACCGGCAGCAAACTCATGACTTTTTCCTTACCTTTTACCGTTAACCGTGGCCGCAGTCCCCAATGGCGCTTCACACGCCGTCTGATTCACCCGGCGATCGCGGGCGGCATACGCGCAGATGAACGCGGCTAAGTATAGAACCCGGAAAGGTGATCGATGGAAATGACCGGCGGATAAAACGCCTGGAGACGGCATGGCGCGGAGACACACATAATGTTACTGTTTATTTCAATGCGATAAAGGCCGATGAAATATAGCGTGGCGACCAGCGTTCTGATGGACCGATGGGTATATAATAAGCCTTACCTACAAGGGTTTTCAATATTATGTGATCTAAATCACTTTTCACTCAGAGTTAACAATGGAAAGACTGAAACGCATGATGGTGTTTGCCAAGGTGGTGGAAGGCGGCTCTTTTACCTCCGCCGCCCGGCAGTTGCAGATGAGCGTGTCGTCCGTCAGCCAGACCGTGGCGAAACTGGAAAACGAACTCCAGGTGAAGCTGCTAAACCGCAGTACCCGCAGCCTGGGCCTGACCGAGGCCGGCAAGATTTATTACCAGGGTTGCCGCCGCATGCTGCTGGAGTTCCAGGAAGTGCATGAACAGCTTTACGCCTTTAACAACACCCCCATCGGCACGCTGCGCGTCGGCAGTTCCTCCACCATGGCCCATAATGTGTTGGCGACCATCACCGCCGATATGCTCAAGGAGTATCCGGGCCTGTCGGTTAACCTGGTGACCGGCATACCGGCGCCGGACCTGATTGCCGACGGCCTGGATCTGGTGGTGCGGGTGGGGGCGTTACAGGATTCAAGCCTGTTCTCTCGGCGTCTGGGCGCCATGCCGATGGTGGTATGCGCCGCCAAAAATTACCTGGCGACCCATGGCACGCCGGAAAAACCCAGCGATATGGTCAATTTTTCCTGGCTGGAATATGACGTCAGGCCGGACAGCGAATTCGAGCTGGTGGCGCCGGAGGGCATTACCCTGCATCTGGCGCCGCAGGGCCGCTTCGCCACCAACGACTCGCAGACGCTGATCCGCTGGCTGACCGCCGGTGCAGGCATCGCCTATGTGCCGATAATGTGGGTACTGGATGAGATCAAACAGGGCAACGTCGAGATATTATTCAGTCGCTATCTTTCCGACCCGCGGCCGGTGTATGCGGTCTATACCCAAAAAGACAAGTTACCGCTGAAGGTGCAGGTGTGCATCAACGCCCTGCAGGAGTATTTTACCAATGTTACGGCGGTTTATCAGGCGTTCCGCCAGGATACCATGTTCTGATATCCCGACGGAGCAGGACTCAGGCGGTGCCGCCGACGGTGAGGTTGTCAAGCTTGAGCGTGGGCTGGCCTACGCCGACCGGCACGCTTTGGCCTTCCTTGCCGCAGACGCCAACTCCTTTGTCCAGTGCCAGATCGTTGCCGACCATCGAGATTTGCTGCATCGCCTCGATGCCGGAGCCGATGAGCGTCGCCCCTTTTACCGGGCTGGTTACCCGGCCGTTTTCGATGAGATAGGCCTCGGAGGTGGAGAACACGAATTTGCCGGAGGTAATATCCACCTGGCCGCCGCCGAAATTGGGCGCATACAGGCCATATTCGACGCTGGCGATGATCTCCTCGGGGGTGGACTGGCCGGCCAGCATATAGGTATTGGTCATGCGCGGCATCGGCAGCGAGGCGTAAGACTCGCGGCGCCCGTTGCCGGTGGGCGCGACGCCCATCAGCCTGGCGTTGAGCTTATCCTGCATATACCCTTTGAGGATCCCGTTTTCAATCAGCATATTATACTGCCCCGGCACCCCTTCATCATCAATGGCCAGCGAACCGCGCAGGCCGGCCAACGTGCCGTCGTCCACCACGGTACATAACGGCGAGGCCACCAGTTGCCCCATCTGGCCGCTGAACACCGAGCTGCCGCGGCGGTTGAAATCGCCTTCCAGACCGTGGCCGACCGCTTCATGGAGCAGCACGCCCGGCCAGCCGGCGCCCAGCACCACCGGCATGGCGCCGGCCGGCGCCGCCACAGCGGACAGGTTAATCAGCGCCATGCGCACCGCTTCCCGCGCCCAGCTGTCGGCACGCACCTCGCCATTGTCGCTGGCAAGGAAGAAGTCATAACCGAAACGGCCGCCGCCGCCGCTGGAGCCGCGCTCACGCTTACCGTCCTGCTCAACCTGGACGCTGATGGACAAACGCACCAGCGGGCGCACATCCGCCGCCAGGGTACCGTCGCTGGCCGCCACCAGTACCTGCTCGTATACGCCGGACAGGCTGGCATTCACTTCCTGCACCCGGGGATCGGCGGCGCGCGCCACCTTATCCACCCGATGCAATAAGGCGATTTTTTCTTCACGCGGCAGGCTGTTAAGCGGGTCAAGCAGCGGATACAGGGATTTATACGGCACTTCGCCCAGGGTATGCACCCGGCCGTTGCCCTGTTCCTTGACGATGCTGCGCGCCGCGTTGACGCTCAGCTGCAGCGCGTTGAGAGTGAGCTGATCGGCATAGGCAAACCCGGTTTTTTCACCGCTGACCGCGCGCACGCCGACGCCCTGGTCAATGTTATAGGATCCATCCTTGATAATGCCGTCTTCGATAACCCAGGACTCATGGTAGCTGGATTGGAAATAGAGATCGGCATAATCCAGACGGCGTTCGGTCATCTGTCCCAACAGGGAAAAGAGATCCTCGTGACTCAGGTTGTTGGCCGCGAGTAATTGCTCACTGACAAAAGTCAGACTCATAGGTTTTCACTCTTGTAGATGATGGAATGGCCAGCAACGGCTGGAATAATAATTTTACTAACAATCGTTATAGTCATATTTATAGACTGCGGCATTAAAGCGCCGCCGTCAAATCCAGGCTGATTATTTACCTTTGGCCGTAGGCGTGCGCGGCTGGCGCAGCACTTCCTCGATTTTCGGCTCATCCAGGCTGCCGGTAATGTGATAACGGATCACCGAGATTTTGTTCCACAGCGGCGCCAGTACTTTGCTGGCGGCGAATACCGCGGCGCCGACCACCGGATTAATGGCGAACGCGGCGGCAACGCCGACGGTTGCGGAAATTTCCGGTGCTATAACCGCTTCCATATCAATGCGCTGCGCGTTTAAATCCACCTGCCCGCTCATGGCGATATCCGCCTCCAACCCGTCGATCAGCGAGTCGTTGGTGTGGAGTACGCCGTCTTTAATCCAGGCGGTGCCTTTGATGGAGTCGAAATAGAATCCTTTGCCGAAGGTATCGCGGAAATCGAACTGGAGCTTGCGCAGCAGCGCGTCGAAGCTTATCAGGCGCAACAGCCTGCCCGCCTGGCCGCTGCTGATATTATCTATCTTGCCTTTGCCGAGATTGGTATGCAATACGCCGTTCAGGCTGGCGATATCCGGGGCCCAGGGCGCCGACTGCCAGTGCAGATCGTAATCCAGGTTAAATGGCGCGTCGCGCAATGGGGTGTCGATACCGATATAATCCGCCGCCTCACCGATGTTTTTTCCGCTTAGCTTGCCTTTGAGCGAGGTCAGGTTTTGCCGGCCGGTGCGGGTCCATCCGCCATCAAGCGTCAGCCGGGACCTGCCGGTGTCCACCAGGCCATGGCTCAGCGCCAACGTGTTTTTCTGCGGTGTCACATCGGCCTCGACCCGGCCGAGGTTTTGCCCAAGCAGCCAGCACTCCTGGCAGCGCAGCTGCAACGCCGGCCAGTCGCTGAAGCCGCTCGTCGCGGCGTCATTGTCAAACAGCGTCTCCTGCGCCGCGCCGCTCTGCGGCCATAGCGGATTATAATAAAGGTAGCGGATATCGGCCCGCCATGGGCCTTGGCCGGCTATCAACAGCTTACCGTCGATTTCCTTGCCGCGCGCCTCCACGGCGCTGCCGCCGAAGGTATTGTTGCGCGTCAGCGACAGCTGATGCCATTGCTGGCCCGCCAGGGTCAATACCGGGGTATTAAGCGTCAGGGCGTCCGGGAAACGAAACCGGCTGGCTACCGTTTTGCCTACCGAGCGCGACTGCGGCGTCATCAGCGCCAGCCATTTTTCGCCGTCCAGCGCCGGCAGATTCAGCGTCAGGCTTTTCCCCTGGGGTAGCGGGGGGATCTTGGCGTTGTCGCCGGCCCAGGCGCCGCGCGCAAGCGTGACCTGTTTGCCCAACTGCCATTCGCTGTTGAAGGCGTTATTCTTGCCGGCATGTCCGCTCAGGGTAAAACCCGTCAGGCCGCCCTGGGCCTTGATGGCTAATGGAAACGGCTGGCCGGCCGGTTTATCCAGCGGAGCGGGTAAGTGACTGCTTACATTTTTTAAATCGGCGGTAACGTCCACGTTATACGCCGGCTTGCCTTGCAGCGGCAACGTCACGGCAATGATGCTCTGCCAGGAGGCATGGCCGCCCAAGGCCTGCGCTATGGGCTGCGGCAGGCCGGACAAGTGGCTCACCGACCAGTCCCCTTGCATATCGACATTGATATCAACGCCTTTTGGCTGCTCTTGCGTGTTGAAACGCACCGCCACCGGCTGCCCCAGCCACTGCGCCGACAGCAGATCGCTGTCCAGATTGCCGTTATGGTAGCGGAACTGGCCGGTCAGCTCTTTCATGGCGGTGCCCAGCGGTTTTATCAGCAGGGTATTTTTCGCCAAATTCACCTTGCCCGACGCGGTAACCGGCTTGCCGTCCAGGGGTATTGATAGGTGTAAGTCCCCACTAACATTGCCGCCGACCTGGAGTTCCTCCAGGGCCGAGCCGAGTGATTTTTGCAGCGGTGTCTGGTTGAAATAGGCGCCGATGGACGGGCCGGCCCCGTTGATGTCCGCATCCACCAGCAGCAATTCCCTGGAATAATCGGGGATCGCCGCCACGATATTGCTGCCGGTCGCCTCGCCCAGTTTGGTCTGCGGCGCGCGCATAAACAGCCCGTCGTTCAGGAAATCCAGGTCGATGTCCAGGTCGGTCAGATGCGGCCAGCCGGGTTCGAATTCGTAATCCGCGTGGCGCAGCGGCACCAGTACTTCAAATTGCCCGTCGTTATGTTTGAAGGGAAATTGTTTGGGATTGCCGGCAAACACCAGCGTGGCGTTATCCACCTGCCCGCCCTTCAACGCGCCGGTGAGGTAATTGACCAGGTGGGTGCCCATCAGCGGCTCGGGGAAATAGCGCCAGGCCTGGGCCGCGTCGTACAGGCGCAGGCCGGAAAGCACGTCCAGCCACGGTTCGCCATTGACGGGTTTGTGGAAATAAAAATCACCGGTCGCCCATAGCGAGGTGGCCCGCAGATCGATATCCTTGCCCCATAGCTTCAGCCCTTGCTCATCATTGCGCCAGTCAAGGGCAACCCTGGCCCGCTGTACCTCCAGCGGCGCGCGGAACATACCCTGATAAGGCAGGGTACTGTTATCCAGCGCCAGGTTTAGCCGGCCGGCGGCAAGCGTGCCGGCTACCGAACCGCCGACATGATCCATCCCCGGCAGCAGTTGCCACTGCTGCCAGCTGAGATCGCGCCAGTCGCTTTGGAAACGGATTTTTTCCGGGTTATTCAGCGGAATATCCAGCGCCAGGGTCGACAATACCCCTTTGGGCCGCAGATCCTGCCAGCGGGCGCGCAGGTTGGGCGTGATAATGGATATCAGCGGCAGGAAGGGGCTGAACCGCTGCAGTTCCAGGTTTTTCGCCCGCAGGCGGATTTCGCCCGCCCGGTCGGGGGCGAAGAGATGGTTTTTTTCCGGCAGCCAGAACAGCGAGAGCGCGCCGGGCGCCCAGGATTCGCCGTCGGTGGTGACATTCAGCTCCGGCACGTCCATTTGCCAGCCGTCCCCCTGTTTGCTCAGGCGCAGGGCCAGTTTCGCCACGTCCAGGCGATGGTCCTGGGTCCCGTCCCGCCAGTTGGCCGTCCCCTGGCTGAAAAAGGCATCGCCGCCGGTAATATCGCCATGATCCAGACTCAGCCAGGCGGCCAGGCTGAAATCAGCCCGCAGCAAACCGGTCTGGCTTTGCGCCCACTGGCTGAACCACGGCTTGAGGTTGATATCATCGGCGCGCAGATAGATCTTGCCGTTGTCCAGCAGACCGTTTTCGTCATTGAGATCCATGCGCAGCTGGATCGCCCCCTGCGGCACATCGACGTTGGACATGGCTATCTGCCCTTCCGCCCGGTGGCGTTGGCGGGAATTGAGCCAGGTCAGCTGGGGCACCGAAAGTTTGGTGCGCTCGCCCGAGGGTGTCAGGAAAGAGAGTTCGCTGTCGCGCAGAATAAAGTGGTCGAACTGATGTAAAAACAGATCGGAAAGCTTATCGGATTTAATCGGGCTGCCCTGATGATCGCGGCCCAACAGGGTGGTATTCAAATCCAGTTGCAGTCGATAAAACGTCACGTCGCGAAATTGCCAGCGCCAGTGCAGCAGCGATTGCCAGACATCCAGGGCGAGCGTGACGCGCTGGATGCGCAACTGTTCATCGGCGGTAACGGATTCAATGGCGCGGATATCGAGCGTCGGGCCGAAGGACTGCCAGGCGCCGTTCATCTCGCGGATCTGGACATTCAGTCCGCTGGCGGCGTTAATGGTTTGGACAATCTGCGGGCGAAAGCTGTCCAGATGGGGCAACGCCAGGCGTAACGCACTGACCGCTAACGCCACCAGGACAATCAGGGTTGCACAAAGGGCCAGCAATATCCCCGGCAGTCGCTTCACGCCTTTCTCCTTGCCTCCCACCGCACCGTTGGCGGGAAGTATTTATTTTTATCTCCCGCCCGCGCGTGCTGCACTTTGCCGGGCCAGAATCATCTGCCTCACTACATCATCACGACGTCGAACTGTTCCTGGCTATAGAGCGGTTCAATCTGCACCTTCACCTGCTTGCCGACAAAAATTTCCACTTCCGCCAGCGCATGGGACTCATCGCTTTTCAGCGCTTCGCCCACCGCCGCCGAGGCGTATACCAAAAAACGGTCGGATTCGTAAGCGTGATGCACCCGCACGATCTCGCGCATGATTTCATAACAGACGGTTTCGATGGTCTTCACCGTGCCGCGGCCATGACAGGTCAGACACTCGCTGCACAGCACATGTTCAATACTTTCCCGGGTGCGCTTGCGGGTCATCTCCACCAGGCCGAGCTGGGAAAAACCGTTAATGCCGGTTTTCACCCGGTCCTTGCTTAACGCCTGCTCCAGGGAATGCAGCACGCGACGCCGGTGCTCCTCATTCACCATATCGATAAAATCAATGATAATAATGCCGCCCAGGTTGCGCAACCGCAGCTGACGGGCAATGGCCTGGGTGGCCTCGATATTGGTGTTGAAGATGGTTTCATCCAGGTTTCGATGGCCGACGAACGCGCCGGTGTTGATATCAATGGTGGTCATCGCCTCGGTCTGGTCGATGATAAGATACCCGCCCGACTTCAGTTCGACTTTACGTTCCAGGGAGCGCTGGATTTCGTTTTCCACGTCATAAAGATCAAAGATCGGCTGTTTGCCGTTGTAATGTTCCAGCTTATGGGTCATCTCCGGAATATATTCACCGGTAAACTCCACCAGCAGATCAAAGGTCAGACGCGAGTCGACCCGGATGCGGTCAAGCGCGGCGCCGGCGAAATCGCGCAGTATTCTTTGCGCCAGCGCCAGTTCGCCATAGAGCATGTATTTGCTCTGGTTGCGGCGCTTGCGCTCCATGACCTTGGTCCACAGGCGTTTAAGAAAAGCGGCGTCCTGGGCCAGTTCTTCCTCGCCGATACCTTCCGCCGCGGTGCGGATAATAAATCCGCCGTGCTCGTCGCAGTAATCCGCCACGGTGCGTTTAAGGCGTTCGCGTTCTTCCTCGCTATCAATGCGCTGGGAGACGCCGACATGGGACGCCCCGGGCATAAACACCAGATAACGCGAGGGCAGCGTGATGTCGGTGGTCAGACGCGCCCCTTTGGTGCCCAACGGATCCTTGACCACCTGCACCATGATGTCCTGGCCTTGCCTGACCAGTTCGGCGATGTCACGCACATGGAAGTTTTTCTGCTCTTCGCCGGCAACGCATTCGGTATGCGGCATGATATCGGACGCATGCAAAAATGCCGCTTTATCCAGGCCGATATCGACAAACGCCGCCTGCATGCCCGGCAGCACGCGGCTGACCCGGCCTTTATAGATATTACCGACAATACCCCGCCGGGCCTCACGCTCAATGTGAATTTCCTGCAGGATACCGCCATCGATATAAGCGACCCGCGTTTCGGAAGGGGTGATATTGACCAGTAATTCAGCAGCCATGTTGTCCTCTCAGACTACGTAAAGCAATGAACTGGCAAAGCAATTCAGCGGTTTCCACCAGCGGCAATCCCACCACGCCATGATAGCTTCCATTGATAGCCCTGACAAAAACCCCGCCCAAGCCCTGGATGCCGTAAGCACCGGCTTTATCCATGGGTTCACCGGTTGCAATATAGCGATCAATCTCCTGCGGCGACAACCGGCGGAAAGTGACCTCGGTCACGACGCTGCGGCAAAGCTGATGATTGTCGTCGGCGAAGGCGACGGCCGTCATCACCTGATGGCGTTGACCTGAGAGGGCCGTTAACATCTCGGCGGCGTGGCTGCCGTCGCGCGGCTTTTCCAATATGCGGCCGTCGAGCACCACGATGGTGTCCGCTCCCAGCACCGGACGCGGCTCGGGGGCCGCAGCCACACCGGCCTGCGCCTTTTCCAGCGCCAGGCGGCGCACATACTCCGGCGCGGGTTCATCCGCGCGACGCAGTTCGGCAACCGGGGCGGCCAGCACGTCGAAAGGAACGCCCAGCAAAGCAAGCAGTTCCCTGCGCCTGGGTGAGCCGGAAGCCAGATATATCGCGGTCATAACAGCCTCTATTGCACGGAAAACTGGCGGCGTACTTTGCGCATCAGTAAAAATAGCCACGGCCATAACATGCCGTCAACGACGCTGCTCCAGAAAATTTCCGGCCTGAGTGTAATATTAATCACCAGGAATTCAGCCCAGAACACTATCACGTGCATAGACAATGATAGCATTACCACGATCAGCGACTGCTGCCATAGGGCCATATTCCTGAATAACTGGAATTTAAACACCACCAGGTAAGCCAGGATGCTTAACGCCAGCGCCCTGACGCCCAGGATGGAGCCCAGGATTAAATCCATGATGAGCCCCAGCACAAAGCCGGTGCCGACATTAACCCGGTGCGGTATCGCCATCACCCAATAAATCAGCACCAGGCTGAGCCATGAAGGCCGGAACAGGTAAAGCTGCTCCGGCCACGGCATGATTTGCAGCACGATGGCGATAAGAAAGGAGAACCAGATGACCCAGGTGCCGTTGCGGCGATAGCGGTTCATTGCCGGGACCCGGAAAATGGATTTACCGCCGGCGCGGGCCGCCCCGAGGACGGCGCCGTGCGGTTGGACGCCGGGGCATTACTGTCGGGAGGCGTACGGCCGGCGGTCGGCGCGCTGCCGGCGGGTGGGGTACGATTGGACGCCGGCGCGGCGTTATCCGGCGTGGAGCGATTGGCCGCCGGCGCGGCGCGGCCCGAGGCCGGACGATTGGCCGCCGGCGCATTGCCGACCGGCGCGGCGCGGGTCGACCCCGGCCTGGCGTCCGCCGCGGGCGTAGCGGCGGCGGGCGCGCTTGCTGGCGCGGCCGGTCCCATAATGGTGGTATCCTGGGACGGCAACACCTGCGGCATCATCTGCATCAGGCGTTCATTGGCTACCCGATGGACTTCAGCCGGCGCCAGCGGCACCTCGCCCCGGGGATCGGCGCCCCACAGCAACAGCAGATAACGCAGCCGCTGCAGCTGGGCGGTCGGCCTGGCCTGGATGACGGTATAGGCGCGCTGGGTATCCACCTTCACGGATGAGACCACCCCCACCGGATACCCTTCGGGGAAACGGCCGCCAAGGCCCGAGGTGACAAGCACATCGCCGACGCGGATATCGGTATTGCCCGGCAGATGCTCCAGCTGCAGGTCTTCCGTGCATCCGTTGCCGGCCACAATCACCCGGATATCGTTGCGCAATACCTGTATCGGCAAGGCATGGGACGCATCGCAGATAAGCAATACCCGGCTGGTCATTTTGCCGGCGGCCACCACCTGGCCTACCACGCCTTTATCGCTGATAACCGGCTGGCCGACGTAAACGCCGCTGTCCAGTCCTTTATCAATCACGACCTGATCGCTGTAAGGATCGGTGCTGGTCGAAATGACCTGGGCGACCATTTTCTGCTCGTCCTGGCGCAGGGGGGAGCCGAGCAGCTCGCGCAGCCGCGCGTTTTCCTGGCGGAATTGGCCCAACAGCAGCTGCTCGCTGTTTCTGAGCAGCAGTTCCTGGCGCAGGGTGTGGTTCTCCTGCTCAAGCTGGCCGCGCGACGCCAGCGTTTCCGAGACGTTGTCCAGCATCTTGCGCGGGCCGTTGGCCAGAAAATAGAACGGACTGACGGCGGTATCCATGTATGTGCGTATCTGCACAAAGGTCCCGAGCCGGCTGTCGGCGATAATAATGGCGATAGCAACCATCACGGCCAGAAACAGTCGGAGTTGCAGAGAAGGTCCTCTGCTGAATATCGGCTTCATAAGCTAGGCATTTTCCTCAACAAAAAAGGGGGGCGCCGACCAGGATGAGAAATCTCAGCGTTCACCCGGGTGGTTCCCCCCTTTTCGAGGCAGGTTATTCTTCGCTGAACAAATCACCGCCGTGCATATCGATCATCTCCAATGCCTTGCCGCCGCCGCGGGCGACGCAGGTAAGAGGATCTTCCGCCACCACCACAGGTATGCCGGTCTCTTCCATCAGCAGTCGATCGAGATTGCGCAGCAACGCGCCGCCGCCGGTCAGGACCATGCCGCGCTCGGAAATATCGGAGGCCAGCTCGGGCGGACACTGTTCCAGCGCCACCATCACCGCGCTCACGATACCGGTCAACGGCTCCTGCAACGCTTCAAGGATTTCATTGGAGTTCAGGGTAAAGCCCCGCGGCACACCTTCCGCCAGATTGCGGCCGCGCACTTCGATTTCCCTGACTTCATCGCCCGGATAGGCGGATCCGATTTCATGCTTGATGCGTTCGGCGGTGGCTTCGCCAATTAATGAACCGTAATTGCGGCGCACGTAATTAATAATAGCCTCATCGAAGCGATCGCCGCCAATACGCACGGAAGAAGAGTAGACCACACCGTTAAGGGAGATCACCGCCACTTCCGTGGTGCCGCCGCCGATATCCACCACCATGGAGCCGGTGGCTTCGGACACCGGCAGCCCCGCGCCGATGGCCGCGGCCATGGGTTCCTCAATCAGGAACACCTCGCGCGCGCCCGCCCCCTGGGCCGATTCACGAATCGCGCGGCGTTCCACCTGGGTGGCGCCGACGGGAACGCAGACCAGCACGCGCGGGCTGGGGCGCATAAAGCTGTTGCTGTGGACCTGTTTGATAAAGTGCTGCAGCATTTTTTCGGTGACGAAGAAATCCGCGATGACGCCATCCTTCATCGGACGAATCGCCGCGATATTGCCGGGGGTGCGCCCCAGCATCTGTTTGGCTTCATGGCCTACGGCGGCAACGCTTTTAGGCGATCCGGCGCGATCCTGACGAATCGCGACGACGGAGGGTTCATTCAGGACAATGCCCTGTCCTTTTACATAAATCAGGGTATTGGCTGTACCCAGGTCGATGGACAAGTCGTTGGAAAACATGCCACGAAATTTTTTAAACATAACTGAAGGATAATCCTGCAAGCTGGGGCGAAAGATAAAATCCGCCTACTTTACCAACCACGAGAAGCAGCGGCAAGGCGCAATAACGCGCTGCTTCAATGAAAATACGTCCTCTTTAACATTCCCACACACCGAAGAAATCCCTGACGCGGTTTTTAGTCAGATGAAATGCGAGATTACTTCCGTTGCCCGTGTTGGTGTTTGTCGTAACGCCTGACGTATTACGGGCGGTCGCGCCGGCGGCGTGGCCACGGATAAACGGCAAATGAGCGACAGATCGGCAACCGCAGGCAGAAAATCTGGCAGTACACCTGATTCCAGGTAATGTAAGTACCTACTAACCAATTAGGTTAATGGCCGTATTGTACGTTAATTTTTCACGAACTTTTATACTATTCACACATCCTGGCGTGAATATTTTTTTACCATCTGGTCCAGAGACACGATTGGGGCGAAAAAGTCCCCTTGTCCTCCCGCCACCGCGTTATCCAGCAGCGTTTGCCATTCCAGTTTGGTCCTGACGCCGGTGGCGAAAACACGGGTCGCGGTTCCGACGCAGGCTTCGGGCAGGCTCTGGACAAACAGCTGGTTCTCGGCGCGGCGGTCGATCTCCCTGGCCAGGCCGGGATGCAGCTTGATAATGGATATCGTTACCGCGCTGATATACGCGGTGCTCACCACGGTCAGACCCGCCTGTACCACGTTTAAACGACAGCCCAGCGCGTCAAGCAGGCGCAACACCGGACGCAACCGCACCATGTGTTGACACAGATCGGCCTCCACAAGTTCAAACATAATTTGCCGACGCTGCGATTTTGCGCATTGCATCAGCGTATTGCGTAGCCACAGCCGGAAATCGCGTTGCAGCAGCGAGTCCACGCTCAAGGTAATCGCCAGCGCCCGATCCGGCAATTGCGCCAGCAAGGGCAGGATCCGGGTCAGCTGCTGCCGATCGTAGCGCGCCATCAGTCCGAGGCGCCGCAGCATCGGCATAAACTCGGCGGCGGCCAGCGCCTGCCCGCCCTCGGGAATACGGTTGATCAGGACATGGTGATCAAGGCGACCGTCGCGGCCATACACCTCGCGGGTAAACAGCTCAGGCCCGCCGCGCGTCAGCGTCTGCTCCAGCAGGGTGCGCCATTTGACATTGCCCCGCACCTGCTCGGGCACCCGCTGGTCAAACACCGACCAGGCATTGCCGCCCTGCAGTCCCGCCTCGCGGGTCGCCTGCTCCACGGACTCCATCACTTCCAGCGCCGTTTGGTCCTGGCGATAGACGCAAATACCGATATGCAGCGCATCCTCGCGGCGATGACCCGCCACGCCCGGCAGGGTGGCCAGCGCCGCCACCAATTGCGCCGCCAGCGACTCGGCCTGCTTGAGGGAACAATGCGGCAGCAGCACCGCCAGGTCGCGGCGAAAATACCGCGCCAACAGCGCGTCGGGATAACGCATGACATAGCTGGAAATCAGCTGAATCAACGCCGGCATCAGATCCTGGGGGAGTTTATCGCCCCGGCGCGTTTCCGGCAGCGCCGGATCCGGCGTCCGCAGCATCATCACCACGCCGTGCGGCCCCATCTCCTGGTTCTCTTCCAGCTGCAGCGCCAGCTGATTGTCAAAAAACAGCCGGTTGCTCAGGCCGGTTTTGGCGTCCCGCGCCGCGAACGCCCGGATAAGGATATCCACCCGGCTACGCTGCTCGCGGGCCTGCGCCAGATCGCCGAGCAGGCGATCGATGGCGCTGCTGGTCAATGACGGCGACTCACCCGCGTTGCCCGGCACGCTGTCGCGCTCCCCATGCATAATGCGCCGCGCGCGGTATTCCAGAATTTCCTGCGGCTGGATTTGGCGGCGCAGCCAGCGTAAGCCCAGCAACAGGGAAAGCACCATCAGGGCGATGGCGATGCTTACCGGCGCGGTGACCGCCAGCGAGCGCACCTCGCTTAACAGCTCGGTGGGATAGGTCACCTGGACCCGCAGCTCGGGATGATGGGGCAGCGCCAGGCTGCGCCGCAGATAATCGGAAGGGGGATGGGTGTTCTGGGCAAGTCCCGCGGGCAAAAAACGGTTCAGCGTGGTCTCGCCGCGGCGGATCTCCAGCTCGCTGATGCCGCCGCTTTGCAAGGCAAGCGGCAGCCAGCGCGCCAGATCGGTGGGCGGTTGGGTCGACAACGACGCATCGAGCGCCGCGGCAAGCGCCGCCATTTGCCGATCGGTACGGTGCTCGTTAAGATAAAAAAAGCTTAACGAGCTTCCCGCCAGCATCAATATCATCACCAGCGCGCACAGCAAGGCCACCATCGCGGAAAGTCTAACGAGTAATCGCATCCCTGTGCCCCGGCACAATATCTAAGTCAGCCTGACCCTATTTTATCGTCAGTACGGTGGAAATGACATATTTTCAGTCAAAATGGGCAAAATATCGCCAATCCAGGGCCGTTGCGGGGCACGAAAAATAAGTCGTCCCGGCTTGGGAATAAAAAAACGGTTTATACGTCATACTGGCTACAGAGCCTTTTTAAGCTTAATGGAGACGATGATGGCCCGATACCGCAAACTGCTGGAAGCCGATGTTACCGCCGAAGACGTATTTTTCCAGCGGCGGAAGGTGTTAAAGGCGCTCGGCATCACCGCGGCGACGCTCAGCCTGCCGCTGTCGGCACGGGCCGATGTATTGTCCTGGTTCAAGGGCGACAAGGCCGCCCCCGCCGCGCCGGTGGGCAAGGATTTACCCTTTAGCCGGCCCGCCGCCTGGCATACCGATTTGCCGCTGACGCCCTATGATAAAGTCACCGGCTATAATAATTTCTATGAATTCGGCCTGGATAAAGCCGACCCCGCGGCCAACGCCGGCGGCCTGAAAACCGACGGCTGGAAGGTGGTGATCGACGGCGAGGTGGCCAAACCCATGACGCTTGACATGGATGACATCGTGAAACGTTTTGCGCTGGAAGAACGCATCTACCGGCTGCGCTGCGTTGAAGCCTGGTCGATGGTGGTGCCCTGGATAGGTTTTGAACTGGGTAAGCTTATCAAACTGGTGGAGCCGACCAGTCAGGCGCGTTATGTCGCCTTCCAGACCCTCGACGATCCTGAACAGATGCCGGGGGAAAAGAATCGGTATATCGGCGGCGGCCTGGATTACCCCTATGTGGAAGGGCTGCGGCTTGATGAAGCCATGAACCCGCTGGCGCTGATGACGGTCGGCGTTTACGGCAAATCCCTGCCGCCGCAAAACGGCGCGCCCATCCGGCTGATTACCCCTTGGAAATATGGTTTCAAAGGCATTAAATCCATTGTCCATATTCGCCTGACCCGTGAGCAGCCGCCGACCACCTGGAACCTTTCCGCGCCGAACGAGTACGGATTTTACGCCAATGTGAACCCCCATGTGGATCATCCCCGCTGGACCCAGGCCACGGAAAGGGCGATCGGGGCCGGCGGCATACTGGATGTAAAACGCCAGCCGACCCTGCTGTTCAACGGTTACGCCGAACAGGTGGCCGGCTTGTATCGCGGACTGGATTTACGGGAGAACTTCTGAGTGCGGCTTAATCTTAAACAGATTTTCTGGCTAAAGGTGCTGATTCACCTGGCGGCGTTCCTGCCCCTGGTCTGGCTGGTCTATGCGGTCAGCCAGGGTGATTTCAGCGCCGATCCGGCCAAGGATATCCAGCATTTTACCGGGCGCATGGGGCTCAAACTGCTGCTGGCGTCGCTATTGATTACCCCGCTGGCGCGCGTCGGTCGCCAACCCCTGCTGATCCGCTGCCGCCGGATGATTGGCCTGTGGTGTTTCGCCTGGGTAAGCCTGCACCTGTTGAGCTATTCCGTGCTGGAACTGGGCATCGACAATCTCGGCCTGCTGGGCCGCGAACTGGTTACCCGCCCCTACCTGACGCTGGGCATCATCAGCTGGCTGATTTTACTGGCGTTGACGCTAACCTCTACCCAGCGCGCCCAGCGTAAATTAAAAAACCGGTGGCAAACGCTGCATAACCTGATCTATGTTGTGGCGGTCCTGGCGCCGATACATTATCTCTGGTCGGTAAAGATCCTCACGCCCCAACCGGTGTTTTATGCGCTGGCGGCGGTGGTCCTGCTGGCGCTGCGTTACAAAAAATTTCGCGCATGGCGGCGATAACAGCCGAATTTTTTATTTCATTACCTCCTCGAAATGCGCTATCTTGCACACCACTTTGGATACCGCGTCCAGCTCATCTTCGCAGATAACGCCAGTATGTTGCTGCGAAAAGTTGCGATATCATTATAATGCTTGACCCTGTTAACAGTCCGGACCGGATTTTTCATCTAAAAGGTGACAAAACGGTAACGGGAGGTTATTTTTTACGGGGCTTCGTTAAATAACCGGAGATAGCGGCACGATGGCGGATAAGTTTCACATTTTGCTCCTGAATGGTCCCAACCTGAACCTGCTGGGAACCCGAGAGCCGGATAAGTATGGCCACACCACGCTCGCCGATATTATCAGCAGTATGGAGAAACAGGCGCAGGATCTTGACGTGACGTTAAGCCACCTGCAATCCAATGCGGAGCATGTCCTGATAGACCGCATCCATCAGGCCCGTGGTAATACCGATTTTATCGTGATCAATCCCGCGGCGTTTACCCATACCAGCGTAGCGTTACGCGACGCGCTGTTAGCGGTAAACATCCCATTTATTGAGATTCACTTATCCAATGTGCATGCGCGCGAGCCTTTCCGGCATCATTCCTATCTCTCCGATATTGCGGTCGGCGTTATCTGCGGCCTAGGCGCCGATGGTTATCATTTTGCTTTTCAGACGGCGGTCAAACGTCTGTCTGCATCCAATTAATTAGTGTATGGAACCCACTCATGGATATTCGTAAGATCAAGAAACTGATTGAACTGGTTGAAGAATCCGGCATTTCAGAGCTGGAAATCTCCGAAGGCGAGGAATCGGTCCGTATCAGCCGTGCTCCGGCCATGCCTGCCTATCCCATGATGCAACAGGCTTATATCCCCGCGGCCCAGCAACAGATGGCTCCAGTGGCCGCCGCCGCCCCCGCGGCCGAGCAGGCCGCCGCCGTACCCGCCGCCATGAGCGGCCATCTGGTGCGTTCCCCCATGGTCGGCACGTTCTATCGCACCCCAAGCCCTGACGCCAAACCTTTTATTGAAGTCGGACAGAAGGTTAACGTCGGCGACACGCTGTGCATCGTCGAAGCCATGAAAATGATGAACCAGATAGAGTCCGATAAAGCCGGGGTGGTCAAAGCCATTCTGCTGGACAATGGACAACCGGTTGAATACGACGAGCCGCTGGTCGTCATCGAATAACGAGGCGCCACATGCTAGATAAAATTGTTATCGCCAATCGTGGTGAAATTGCGCTGCGTATTTTGCGCGCTTGTAAGGAATTAGGCATTAAAACCGTGGCGGTGCATTCCACGGTGGATCGTGACCTGAAACACGTCCTGCTGGCCGATGAAACCATCTGTATCGGTCCCGCGCCCTCGGTTAAAAGCTACCTCAATATCCCGGCGATCATTTCGGCGGCGGAAATCACCGGCTCGGTGGCCATCCATCCCGGCTACGGTTTCCTGTCCGAAAACGCCGATTTCGCCGAACAGGTAGAACGCTCCGGCTTTATTTTCATCGGCCCGCGCGCCGAGACCATTCGCCTGATGGGCGACAAAGTCTCGGCCATCAGCGCGATGAAAAAAGCCGGCGTGCCCTGCGTGCCCGGATCCGACGGCCCGGTCGGCGACGATATGGAAAAAAATCGCGCGGTAGCCAAACGTATCGGTTATCCGGTCATCATCAAGGCCTCGGGCGGCGGCGGCGGTCGCGGCATGCGCGTCGTGCATAGCGATAACGAGCTGGAATCCTCGCTTAAAATGACCCGCGCCGAAGCCAAGGCGGCGTTTAACAACGACGTCATTTACATGGAAAAATACCTGGAAAACCCCCGGCATATCGAGGTGCAGGTATTAGCGGACGGCCAGGGCAACGCCATTTACCTGGCGGAACGCGACTGCTCCATGCAGCGCCGTCACCAGAAAGTCGTGGAGGAAGCGCCCGCGCCGGGCATCACCGAGGCCATGCGCCGCTACATCGGCGAACGCTGCTCCAAAGCCTGCCGGGATATCGGCTACCGCGGCGCCGGCACCTTTGAATTCCTGTATGAGAACGGCGAGTTTTATTTCATCGAAATGAATACCCGCATCCAGGTTGAACATCCGGTTACCGAGATGATAACCGGGGTGGATCTGATCAAGGAACAGTTGCGCATCGCCGCCGGCCAGCCTTTATCCATCAAGCAGGATGAAGTGAAGGTCACGGGCCATGCGGTGGAATGCCGTATCAACGCCGAGGATCCCAATACATTTATGCCAAGCCCCGGCAAGATTACCCGCTTCCACGCGCCGGGCGGTTTTGGCGTGCGCTGGGAATCGCATATATACGCGGGCTATACCGTGCCGCCGTATTATGATTCGATGATTGGCAAGTTGATATGTTATGGCGAGAACCGCGATGTCGCCATCGCGCGTATGAAAAATGCGCTGGCGGAGCTAATTATCGACGGCATCAAGACCAATATTGATTTGCAGCTGAAAATCATGAACGACGAAAACTTCCAGCACGGCGGCACCAATATCCACTATCTCGAGAAAAAACTCGGTTTAGTGGAAAAATAACCCACGCCTTCGAAGGCCGGTTTTTGCCGGCCTTTTACCTATAAAACCCCTTTAGCACTATGCAAATTGGCTGCATGCCGTAAAATCCCCTTTTTTTCCATTATCAATAATCATCCCGGTACCAAGACATCATGGATAAACGATTTCTTCAGGCTCACCGCGAAGCCCGGTGGGCGTTTGGCCTGGCGGTTGCCTATCTGGTTGCCTGGCTGCTGGCCGCCTACCTCCCCGACGACCGTCCGGGGATAACCGGCCTGCCCCACTGGTTTGAGCTGGCCTGCCTGTGGGTGCCGCTGCTGTTCCTGGCGCTCTGCTGGCTGATGGTGCGCGTTATCTATCGCGATATCCCCCTGGAGGATCATGATGCAAAGTGAGATCCTGTTACCGCTGATTGCCTACCTGGCCCTGGTCTTCGCGCTCTCGTTCCATGCGTACCGGCGCCGCCAGAAGGGCGAGTTCCTCACCGAATATTTCCTTGGCAGCCGCTCGATGGGCGGTTTTGTGCTGGCGATGACCCTCACCGCCACCTATATCAGCGCCAGCTCCTTTATCGGCGGGCCGGGCGCGGCCTATAAATATGGACTCGGCTGGGTACTGCTGGCGATGATCCAACTGCCGACGGTATGGCTGTCGCTTGGGGTGCTCGGCAAAAAATTCGCCATCCTCGCCCGCCGCTACAATGCGGTCACGCTCAACGACATGCTGCTGGCCCGCTATCAAAGCCCGCTACTGGTATGGCTTGCCAGCGTCAGCCTGCTGGTGGCCTTTATCGGCGCCATGACGGTGCAGTTTATCGGCGGCGCGCGCCTGCTGGAAACCGCCGCCGGCATACCCTACGATACCGGGCTGCTGATTTTCGGCGTCAGCATCGCGCTTTATACCTCGTTCGGCGGTTTTCGCGCCAGCGTGCTCAATGACGCCTTCCAGGGTCTGGTCATGCTGCTGGGCACCTTTATCCTGCTGTTCAGCGTAATCCACGCCGCGGGCGGCCTGTCGAGCGCGGTGGCCAAGCTCCAGCAGATCCAGCCGGCGCTGGTGTCCCCCTCCGGCGTGGACCACGTGCTGACGCCGCAGTTTATGTCATCGTTCTGGATCCTGGTGTGTTTCGGCGTTATCGGCCTGCCCCATACCGCGGTGCGCTGTATCTCGTACCGTGACAGCAAAGCGGTACATCGCGGCATCATCATCGGTACGCTGGTGATCGGCGTGCTGATGCTGGGCATGCATCTCGCCGGCGCCCTGGGACGGGCGATATTGCCCGACCTGACCATTCCCGACCAGGTGATCCCGACGCTGATGATCACCGTCCTGCCGCCGGTGGTGGCCGGCATTTTCCTGGCCGCGCCGCTGGCGGCGATTATGTCGACCATAAACGCACAACTGCTGCAATCGTCGGCGACCATCGTCAAAGACCTGTATCTCAGCCTGCGTCCCGCCCAGGCGGTTAACGAAACATTGCTCAAGCGGATGTCCAGCACCGTCACCCTGGTGCTGGGCCTGTTGTTGCTGGTGGCCGCCTGGCGTCCGCCGGAAATGATCATCTGGCTCAACCTGCTGGCCTTCGGCGGACTCGAAGCGGTGTTTTTATGGCCGCTGGTGCTGGGGTTATACTGGGAACGCGCCAACGCGGCCGGGGCATTAAGCTCGATGATCGGCGGCGGGCTATGTTACGCCGTGCTCGCCACGCTCGACGTGCATATCGCCGGCTTCCACCCCATCGTGCCCGCGCTGGCGCTTAGCCTGGCGGCGTTCCTGGCGGGCAATCTCCTTGGCCACGCCGCCCGGCCCGTAGCCCGGCCCGGCGTTTAATTTTTTATTGGGAGCAACTGATGCCCTGGATACAAATCAAAATCAACACCACCGGCGCCGACGCCGAAACCCTCAGCGACGCGCTAATGGCAAGCGGCGCGGTATCGGTCACCTTTCAGGATACCCATGACAATCCGGTATACGAGCCGCTGCCGGGCGAGACGCGTTTATGGGGCGATACCGATGTCATAGGTCTCTACGAGGCCGATATCGACCTGGCGGCGGTAATAGAGGCCTTAGCGGGCCATCCGCTGCTGGGGCACGGTTTTCACCATAAAATCGAACAACTCGAGGATAAGGATTGGGAGCGTGAATGGATGGATAATTTCCATCCCATGCGCTTTGGCGAACGGCTGTGGATTTGTCCCAGTTGGCGCCCGGTGCCGGACCCCAGTGCGGTAAACGTCATGCTCGACCCCGGCCTGGCCTTCGGCACCGGCACCCACCCCACCACCGCCTTATGTCTCCAATGGCTGGATGGACTGGACCTGGACGGTAAAACGCTCATTGATTTCGGCTGCGGTTCCGGCATCCTGGCCATCGCGGCGTTGAAGCTGGGCGCCGCGCGCGCCGTCGGCATCGATATCGATCCCCAGGCCATCCAGGCCAGCCGGGATAACGCCCAACGCAATGGCGTGGCCGACCGGCTAGACCTGTACCTGTCGCATCAGCAACCCGGCAACCTGAGCGCCGACGTGGTGGTGGCGAATATCCTGGCCGGTCCCCTGCGCGAACTGGCGCCGCTCATCACCACTTTGCCGAAGCCGGGCGGCCTACTCGGCCTGTCCGGCATTCTGGCCAGCCAGGCGGAGAACGTCGCGGCGGCCTACGCCGACGCATTTTCACTCGACCCGGTGGCCGAGAAGGATGAATGGTGCCGGATAACCGGCCGCCGCCGCTAACCCGGCCGGCGCCGCACTGCCGACGGTGGGAAAAAACCGCGGCGGCATAAAATGTTTATCGGATATAACCTGCTGTTTTTATTGAAAATAATTAAAAAACTGCCATGCTAAGAACAATTTCATTGATCTGCAGCGGCGGATTGTTCAAAGTTTGGCCTTTCATCTGGCGAAAAAAATGCGTAATATACGCGCCCTTGCGGACACAGTATGGTCTCTCTTTGTCTATGCGTATTGGACACCTGCAGCTTGATAATTGCCTGATAGCCGCCCCGATGGCCGGAGTGACAGACCGCCCATTCAGAGCGCTTTGTCATGCGATGGGAGCGGGGTTGGCCTTTTCCGAAATGCTTTCCTCGAATCCTGAGGTCTGGCGCACGGATAAGTCCCGTCTACGTATGGTACATAGTGATGAGCCCGGTATCCGGGCCGTGCAGATTGCCGGGTGCGATCCTGATGATATGGCCGCCGCCGCCGTCATTAACGTGGCGAACGGCGCGCAGCTGATTGATATCAACATGGGTTGCCCCGCCAAAAAGGTTAACCGGAAGATGGCGGGTTCCGCTTTGCTGCAGTATCCGGATCTGGTGAAACAGATCCTGCTTACCGTGGTCAAGGCGGTGGACGTGCCGGTAATGCTGAAAATACGCACGGGCTGGTCGCCGGAACACCGAAATTGTGTAGAAATTGCCCAATTGGCCGAAGATTGTGGTATACAGGCCATCACGATACATGGCCGAACCCGTGCCTGCTTGTTCAACGGCAACGCGGAGTACGACAGTATTCGGGCAGTTAAACAGTCTGTTGCCATTCCGGTTATCGCGAATGGCGACATCACTGACCCGCATAAAGCCAGAGCGGTGCTTGACTACACCGGGGCCGACGCCCTGATGATAGGACGCGCCGCCCAGGGAAGACCTTGGATCTTCCGGGAAATCCAGCATTATCTGGACACGGGGGAGCTGCTGCCACCGCTGCCGTTAGGCGAGGTGAAGCGTTTGTTGATAGAGCATGTCCGGGAACTGCACGACTTTTATGGTCAAGGCAAAGGATTCCGCATTGCTCGTAAGCACGTATCCTGGTATTTGCAGGAACATGCCCCCGACAACCAGTTTAGGCGCACATTCAACGCCATTGAGGATGCCGGCGAACAGCTGGAGGCGTTGAAGGCATATTTTGAAAATCTTGCGTAATTGAAAAAAGAGCTGACAGAACTATGTTCGAACAACGCGAAAATTCTGACGTACTGACCGTTTCCACCGTTAACTCTCAGGATCAGGTAACAAAAAAACCACTGCGGGACTCGGTGAAACAAGCACTGAAGAACTATTTTGCTCAATTAAACGGTCAGGATGTAAATGATGTGTATGAGCTGGTGCTGGCTGAAGTAGAACAGCCACTGTTGGACATGGTCATGCAATACACTCGTGGCAACCAAACCCGCGCCGCCCTGATGATGGGCATTAACCGCGGTACGCTGCGTAAGAAACTGAAAAAATATGGTATGAACTGATACCATTAAGTTAACCCATTATTTTAAAAAGCGTTATCAGGAAACTGATAACGCTTTTTTATTAGCATGATGAAACCATATCAGACGCCTGCTTTAGCACCCCTCTGCTGAGAAATGTTATGGGCGAGTCCATTTCAACCTTTTTTGGCGGCTCAAATGTCATTGTGCCTTTCAGGAAGATACGGGTATCGGAGATGCTTATCTTTTGTTTTTCAACCCCTTTATCATTTAAGGACAATTGCACCTTCACCGTGGAGATGATATGACCCTGATTGCTTTCTGAGGTTTCCAATGCATCAACCGCTTTGCCAAGCGCCGATATGGGCCATTTCAGCGTAATGTCGATATTAACCCCATTATCCTTGCTTACCACAAAGCTAACATTGGGTTGCTTGACTTGCATCCAGATGTTATCGGCAAGGATCAGGTCCGGCCGCCTGCGGGTGAACTGACTGAACACTTCTTCCTGCACCGATTGCGCAATGCTTTCCGGGACTAAATAACGGGTCAACGCCATCAGGCTCATGGGATTATGATCGACAATCTCGGATAATTGTCCTAACTGACGCTGCTGGGCATGGGTCAGCCGCGGCTGGTTATCCCGGATATTCTTTGCCTGGGAAATGAACTGATTGCCCATCTCTGCGGCCCAGCGGACATAGCTTTGCTGGCTGTTATCCACCTTGAGGTCAATACCGGTCCTTAAGGCGTTAACGAATGCGCCATCGGCAAAATAAGCGTCGATTTCCTGCGGGTGGTGAACCGGTGCGCGAAACCGGTTAGTGACAAAATCAACCAGCATCGGCGACGGCGCGTAAGTCTTGGCATAATTTACCGAGACCGATACCAGGCCACCCAACCAGTCTTGCGCCACGCTGATATCCTGCGCGGAAAATCTGGATAAAAATTTCCTGATATTCTGGCATTGCTGTTGGAATGATGCGCGCGGACCAGCCGGTAAAGCCGCTATTTCTTTATCCAGCACTGACCCATAACCTGTGGCATAGGCCTTTATGACCACTGCGGCGAAGTCTTTATTCGACATATCTTTTGCCACCGAGATATCGCTTGGCCAGCACTCGGGAAATACCTTACTAAGATTTGTTTCGCTGTAAGGCATGCCTAGCAATGTTTGCAGATAATCTAATTTCCGGCAAATACCGGTGACGATATCAGGGGTGTTCTCCATTAGTATGTCTAGTGACCCTACCCCCGCCGGGGGTGGCGGCAATGAGCCGGGATCGGTGGTTAAACTTTGGTGTAGTTTCCATGCGACAACATGATGCAAAGGAGATGTGGGCTTGTATTCCAGCCGATCCAATATGGCCCGCTTCAGCGCCGACATAAAGATGGCTGAAATGATCTTACCGCCGGTATAACCGGCTAAGGCGTTATATAACGCCATTTTCAACACGTTTTCTCCCCCCCGCTGTTCTGTTAACGCCACCAGAACCCGTTCTAGAGCATGGTCTTGCAGTAAAACCGGCCCAATACATTGAGCAATCCCCGAGGCTAATTTTTGCGCAAGCGCTCCCTGGCCTTTCGATTGTAAAATCAACTCAACCAGCGGGGCAATACCGTCATTAACCTGATGAAGTGTATTGTCAAACAGGACGCTTCTTCCCAGGCTGACAATCTCGGCGCTACGCTTTCCCAGCATTTGGTTGGTAACAATATATTCCTGCCCCAGCGAGAGGGTATTGGAAATTATTTTCCTCGCCAGAACATCCCTGTTGATGGAACCGCCGGAAATGCGATTCACCAAGCCATTTACAGTCTTCCATCTATCCAATATCCTATAGGTCAACGCCTGGATGCCGAATTTCGGGATCGAGACGTTATTCATGTTTTCCGCCTCAAAGGTAACTTATTTGGCGCCGAAAAACCGCCTAATTTTGGTTTAGTTAACCGGCTGATTTTAGATAAATTTTCACGCCAGTACTGTACCTGATCGACTAATGTCTCGATATGCTTCATCGCACTTTCCGGCGCGATAATATCCAGGTCGAATAAACAGAATAATAAAACCCTCTGCCCACCGGCATCATAGCCAAACCAACAGCGGCTGGTGGCGACACCAAATAAGTGGATTTGCATCAAAGAGGCAAAAAAGTCGTCGGAAAGTATCTCTGTAATCTGCATAACCGGCGAAAATAAATAAACATGGTTATCATGATATTCAAATGTAATATCAATATCCTGATCAAAACAGATTGTACATCCGCCGCTAACCGCTGCATCACCGATATTAATATAGCCATCCGCGGAGAATAAGTTTAAAAGCTCAGAAAAAGTCATATGTTCACCATTGAAGGCATTATAAGAAAATTTACTAAAAAAACAGATATATACGGCTATCTACCCACAGCAGGGTTATGCTACTTAACGAGCCGCATATAAGTTATTCTTTATATTTAGGAGGTAGTAGTATCAATGGAAAATCTGATCTGGATAACCAAAGGGGCGGGCATCCTTTATTGAACGTTGCCCTCACCCCCGGATGGTTTTCAGTTACTGTGCTCCGATCGGAAAAAATAGCGGTCGCGTGCCCCGCTAACAAATCGAGGCCGTATTTTTATGCTGATCAAGGTGCAACATTAACTACTAAGCTCCACTGTACCTTAACAGAATGAAATAATGATTCTTTCAAAAAACGATTATTTGCGTGAATTATTACCATAGGAAGTATATGAAACGCGGCGGCATGTTTGGCGTGCCGGCAGCGCCGCCGGCGGGCATGCCATCAAAGGCTTGCCGTAAATCATTTAACCCATCGGCCGCGTCCGGCCGGCAGCGCCGCCGCCAGGCTTTTTCTCATTTCCCGTCGATACTGTATCGCCGCCACCAACGCCAGCAACGGCAACGACAGCTCCAAAAACTCCTCCTGCGAAGTTTGCAGCGCCACCAGCCATTCGGGCGCATGCCAGCCGAAACTGTCCTTAATCATGCCCAGGGAGCGGTCGATAATGTTGGTAATTCCAATCAGGAACACAAACGTGGTGATGGTCACCGCATGGGCTTGGCCCGCCCGCACCGCGCGCAATACGGGTAAGGCATGCCAAATCAGCAAATACAGGCAGGCGATCACGATAGGCACCAGGGACAGCAGCGCGTACAGCTTATCAAGCGCGGGCAGGGAACCGGTCCAGAAGCGCAATTTGAGCATGCTCATATGATCGATATATTTATGCAGGTCCGCCTCGCGCGCCATCATCGCCAGCAGGGCTACGACGACGGCAACGCGGGTACGACGACGGCAACGCGGCAGGGGCAGCAGCACCAACGAAAGAATAGCGATGCCGTAACCCACCAGCGTCAGGTTTTCCACCAGTTGCCCCTCTTCGACCAGATGTACTAACGTGTCGGTAGGCATCAGGAACCATAGGATCAAGGTGAACACAGAGACGGCGGCGGCCGACCAAACAGAAAAACGAGGGGTGTCAAGAAAGGACATGATGCCATCTCGAAAAAAGGAAACCATTATTACCGTCAGGCGCCATTTTTTTTTAACAATCCATGCGGACTCTTCACCTCGACTAATCTATTTTGTCGTTGCCATCACAATATAAGCCTCCATGCCTGACGGTAGCCCTTGCGTCAACCTCCCGTGGCAACCTGCCTACGCCGTGGGCGTGAACATCGGTATGCCGCTATAGATATCCTTTAACCCATCCGCACCGCTGCCCTGGCTGACGCCGACAAGGCAAACATTCTCCCCCGCGATATTTTGCACGGTGCGGATACTTTCCACCTTCAGCGGGGTGCCAGGCTGCACCAGCAGATGATCGATTAGAAAATCGCTACTGGCAATTTTCTTGCGTACGCTTTTATCAAAAATCATAATGACCCGATCGCCGCTGATTCTGGCCACGTTCCGGGTCCAATTATTCAGCCATTCAACGCTGTTGGTCGGTAAAGCGGAGGCGGACATAAAACCGCGATCGGCAACGCTATCACCCGCCTTAATCTTTTGGTTATAAACACCAGCGGGATAGGTGGCCGAACGATAGGCGGGCTTATCGAACTCATCAAGCTGGGCATACTCCGCCAGCATATCCGCCGCGGCATCGCTTGCCCTTACGCCGCCGGCATCCACATCGTCAATGCCAAAGCGCAGCCAGTTGTTGATAAAATCACTGCCGGCTTCGGTAAACTCCTCAATCACCTGCACATTGCCCGCTTTTTTCACCATTTCACTCAGCACATCGGTATATTCAACCAGTAAATCCTGGGAAAGATGGGTTGGCACGCTACCCTGTTGGAGCAGTTTTTCCAGGTTGATCATCTCGCGCCGCAGCCTGCCGCCGGCCGTTTCAACATCACCGGGATATAATTTCCGAATATGCTGATCAAGGGCAGCGTCATTGCGTAGCGTTCCTTTATCCGCCTCGCGCAGCACCAGACGATCGGGAAAAATATCTTTAACGCTAAACAGCGTCTTTTGGGCAATAACGATTTTAACATCCGCTGCTGTATCTGCCGGGAAATTAATGGGATACCCATTTTTTTCCAGCTGTATCTCCAGTGTGACCAGCCTGTAGCCCGGTTCCGGAACAGGGGGTTTTACCCAGGACGGTTCCAGCGGCACCAGCGCGATTTTGGCGATGACGAACAGGGATTCTTTATTAATAGCGCCGAACTCATTTGCATCAAGCATGGCCGCGGTCCTGACCACGCACGGTATCGCTTTGAGCTTAACCAGAATTGGCGGCAAACCATCGATAAGCTTTCCCCAATCACCCATGCCCCGTTCAGGCTTGGATGCTTCGGGCAATTCCCGGAAGGGGGACTCATGATAAGACTGAGACTCCGCCGAAAGCAGCGATTTCAGCAGGGTGGTTTCATCCGGCCGCAGTGCGGTATGGGACTGAAGTTTAAGATGCGACGGCGAGTTTCGCGATGAGCTGAATATTTCCTTAGCCCACTCCCTGCGTGTTATCAGTGTAGAGCCTTTTTTACTCCCAGAAAAAAAAACGCGCAGGATCATTTTTTCCCGCTGGTTATCCATAACCGCTGAAATGATATAGCCATTATCTGTTTCTTGTACAGGATAATACGCCTGTGCCACCTTAAGATATTTTTTATTAATCGTTTTATCCATGAATAATTTATTCGATTTATCAAATATCAATCGCCCTTCAATATCAGCGGCAGGAACACCTTTGTAATGAATATCTGCCATCACTTTTTGCAGACGCGGAGAAATAACCTGGAACATTTTATCAGGCAAGGCTGACGGGCTAGCGCCTCGCCCGGGCATAACCGGCAATGCCAGGCGTTGATCAGGCAAATGAACGTGAAGATATTTACTTGAATGGGGATTAAAGTAAATACCTAACCGTTGCCCGTCTCCCAAATAGTAATAGCCGGGTTTACCGATGCTATTGACTTTATAAATTTTCTGATTTATTAGAATAAAACATCCACCTTCAACGTCATGCATAATTCCGAATTTATCAGCAGCCGACAATTGCGGTAATGTTACCGTTGACTCACGGATGCCTAAGTCGACAATGCTTTTTTCAATATAAGGTCCGAATGTTATCCTACCCAAGGGATTATCAACCTGGCTTGATGCCGCGCTGAGCGGGAACTGTTCCCTGCCATCGCTATTTTTTTGCATGCGATCGCGGATTTCCCTGGCTATGCTTTTTTTATTTTCGCCAATCTTTGGCAATAATTCCACTTCGTCAAAAGGAATATTCAAGCGGCCATCCAGGACGCCGGATAAAATCATAAGTATAACATTTACACTGTCGCCATACAGGGATAAAACCCCGCGCCGGCGATCGGCCTCGTTATCTCCATTGACCATTTTGTTGATATCCAGCCCCAAGGATATCAGCGGGGTGACGGGATTGGGGATCAGCATATTGGCAATGGAAAAATAGCGCATCGCCATGTCCAACCTGACTTCCGTATTTGATTTGATTAGGGAATCCGCATCGGAGCAGGCCATATTATACTGATTAGACGTCAGTTGGGTAATCAATTCTCCCGAGATCTCGTTGCCGTTAGTCCAAATTTTATCAAAAAAAACCTGATCCCGGTCCGTTGCTATCATTGCCAGCCAGTGGTCTACGCCACTGTAGAAATTGCCATCCTGCCGCTGATGTAAAGTGAAATGCGCGGCAATTGTATTCCGCTTTTCCATATCTGCGCAGCGATCGGAAAACCAGGATCTCATTTCAGCTGCGCTGGAGAAATAATATAATTTATCATCGTCCCTTGGCATATAAAGCGCGATTTCAGCCGAACCCTTTCGAGACAACACCACGAGATCGGTTGCAAGATAACCGTTGATATCGAAAATATACTTTCTTATCTCTTCTTTTTCATCGGGTAAAATGGAAAAAGCTTTCAGAAAGAAATTCAGTTTATCTTCATTTTCTTTTATTATTTTTGACAGTCCGGTTATCAGCAAACAAAAATTAATCATTTCCGGAATTTCCGTATGCCAATAGTGTTCCAGCCTGGATTGATATAAATCAAAAAAATTTATCTGAGATACAATTGATAAAATCAGCGAGGGTTTTATCCGCACTTCATTTTCCGCGCCAAAGGAGGACGTTGCCGTCGCCCTGTCCCGATAGATCCCGGCCATTTGATCCAGCACGTCTATATTATCCCGCGCGTCGGCGGGAAAGTTGGAAAGCATGCATTCAGCTAACGTTCTTGATTCCACCGGCGTGGAACCATCATGGCGCCAACCGGTAATGGAATGATGATCATTTTGTGCTTCGATGAAATGATGGAAATAAATTTTGTTCGGATCAAGCGTTAAACCAGCTCTTTTTTTTATCGCCTTAGCCATTTCATCGGCCGCGATTTTTAAAATATCCGGATACATTTTTTCATAGTAATGGTATAGTAAACTTATCGATGCCGAGATATTTGTTTTTATTCTACCGGTTTTGTCGGTGTCATTATAATGTTCAGCAATCATTTTTATATCATCAAGATAAAAATTTTCTACATTTTTGAATGAACCGGGAAGGCCATCTGGTTCATTTTGATTGAGAAGCTCCCGGCGCGTTATGCGCGGAAAAGCATTGGCGATATTGGCCTCGTTATGGGTGATATGATATTTAAGCCTGTGATATATATCGCGCCCGGCGGGATCAGCTCTCGTTGCCGCCCTGGTGAGGGTCCTCCCCTGGCCCTGGGTGACCTTACTGAGCAAAAGCAGCAACGAGATGAACACCGAGGCGCAATCTCTGTTCACATTGACGAAACGTGAGCCTCGTGAGCGCTCCATGCCTCCGTGCGCCGGGCGGGGGAAAATTGCTTTCCGAATTCTACTATTATAAGCTAAAGATTCATTTATATAATTATTTATTAATCCAATCATCAAATGCCACCTATTATTTAAATAAATAGCAAGTTCATTCTCTGGCCAAAAGGAAAGTGCTGTTTATTTTACACTGATACAACAGTCGCCTAACTTTATAAGTTATCGGAAAAATAAGTCAATACCGAATAATACAAATAACATATTGGGCTATGCCATTTGTTATTAAATTATAATACTTGCGCGAACGCCTGCCATATATTTCCGGGGCTACTAACATACCAGCCGATAATTAAAATCAAGCGGCAACCTCATGTTGCCGCAGCAATAAACCCTGTTCACTTCATGATTTAAGTTTTGACGGCGGCATGCCGCTAAGCAGGCCATACGCTGAATAGGGCGTAATTCAGGATTGATTGAACAGCGCTTTAGCCACGAACAACCCGTTCAACGCCGCCGGAAACCCTGCATATACCGCCATTTGCATAATGACTTCGGTGATTTCCTCACGCGTTAACCCTACGTTCAGGCCGGCCTGGATATGGACGTGCAACTGCGGCGCGCAATTACCCATCGCCGTTAGCGCGGCGATAGTGGCGATTTCACGTGCGCGCAGGTCTAACCCCGGCCGTGAGTAAATATCGCCGAAGGGGAACTCAAGCAGATATCGCGCGAAATCAGGTGCGATATCCGCCAGGGCATCAATTACGCTTTCCCCCGCGCTGCCGTCGATAGCGGCTAATGCTTTTTTACCCTGTTCCAGTCTGGATAAGGTTGAATCCTGTATGGTCATAAATTACTCCTCGAGCGCGTTGGCGCCGGCATAACCGGCAATTTTGGCGTCAAGGACGAGCAGTGATGATTGCAGTTCAGCGATATGCGCCCGTAGCTGTTGACGATGCGTCTCCAACAGGCGCCGGCGCTCAGGGTGCGTTGCCGCGCCACCGCCGCGCAACGAGGCGTAGCGCAACATATCGCGTATCGGCATACCGGTGGTTTTCAAACGCTGCAAAAAGGCGATCCAGGGCAAAATCGCGTTATCATAATAACGCTGTCCCGCTTCATCCCGCAGGGCATAGGGCAGCAGGCCGATGCGTTCATAGTAACGCAGGGTATGGGCCGACAGCCCGGTCTTTTTCACAATGTCGCCGATCTTCATATCCATCCTTATTTCGTCCTGACCTTGGTTATGCTAAAGGTTAGAGCGCACGCTAGGTCAAGCGACAAAACAGGTTTTTTGCGGCCGGCCGGTTTTTATACGAAAAAAAGCCCCGACAATGTCGAGGCTCTTTAATTCTGTTTTC
Source organism: Acerihabitans sp. (assembly GCF_036398755.1). Lineage (NCBI taxonomy): Bacteria > Pseudomonadati > Pseudomonadota > Gammaproteobacteria > Enterobacterales > Pectobacteriaceae > Acerihabitans > Acerihabitans sp. The sequence goes on from NZ_DASWOM010000134.1 coordinate 79,486, forward strand.
GGTACGGGATGCCTTGGTTTTCTGGCGGCGATGCCGCGCTACCCAAGGGCTATTCTTTCAAGAATGTCTTTCAAGAACGTCTTTCAAGAATATCCGGTAACCTGCTTCTGCTGGGTTATAACCTGGTAATAGTTAAATTACAGGGCGACAACGTTGGCGGCAGACGGGCCTTTCTGGCCTTTTTCGATAGTGAATTCAACGCGCTGACCTTCGTCAAGGGTTTTGAAATCATTGCTCTGGATGGCGGAGAAGTGTACGAACACGTCTTTGCTGCCGTCAGCAGGAGTGATGAAACCGAAACCTTTACCAGCGTCAAACCATTTAACGATACCAGTCATTTTGTCAGACATAGATACTTCCTTCATAATTATTTGTGCCACAATGTGGCGATGTGAAAAGGTCTGTTTGCCAGGGATTACTTATGGGCACTTAAGAAGGAAATTCGTCGAAGAAGTGATGGTAGACTATCGCTTTTACTTGAACAACTTTACTAAAATGGCTTACATAAATAGGTCTGTACTACAAACCGTTGACGCTA
>NZ_DASWOM010000135.1:0-20838 GCF_036398755.1 Acerihabitans sp.
TTTATCGCCAGATAGAGTATAACAACATTAAGCGTTCGGCTGTGCTATGAGAACGCACTGATTATTGCCGGAATAACGTCCTTTGCGTCGTTCAGATTAACACATAAGAGTTAATGCAAAGGCGGGGGATACGATAGGGAATGATTTATTTTATCCCGGTTGGCCGTCTTTGTCTTTAAGATTCAGGAGAGTGCATGGAGTTCAGTGTAAAAAGCGGTAGCCCGGAAAAACAACGCAGTGCCTGTATTGTCGTCGGCGTATTCGAACCGCGCCGTCTGTCGCCGATTGCCGAACAGCTCGACAAAATCAGCGACGGTTATATCAGTGCCCTACTGCGCCGCGGCGAACTGGAAGGGAAAGTGGGCCAGACATTGCTGCTGCACCATGTACCCAATGTGCTGTCCGAACGTATCCTGCTTATTGGCTGCGGTAAGGAACGCGAACTGGATGAACGCCAGTACAAGCAGGTTATCCAGAAAACCATTAATACGTTGAATGACACCGGGTCAATGGAAGCCGTGTGCTTTTTGACCGAGCTGCATGTCAAGGGACGTAATACCTACTGGAAAGTGCGCCAGGCGGTGGAAACCTCCAAAGAGTCGCTATATACCTTCGACCAGTTGAAAAGCAATAAGGCCGAACCGCGCCGGCCGCTGCGCAAGATGGTGTTCAACGTTCCCACCCGCCGCGAGCTGACCGGCGGCGAACGCGCCATCCAGCACGGCCTGGCCATTGCCTCCGGCATCAAGGCCGCCAAGGACCTGGGCAATATGCCGCCTAATATCTGCAATCCGGCCTACCTGGCATCCCAGGCGCGCCAGTTGGCGGATAAATACGGCAAGACCACCACCACCCGCGTTATCGGCGAACAGCAGATGAAAGAGCTGGGCATGAACGCCTACCTGGCGGTCGGCCAGGGTTCGCAAAACGAATCGCTGATGTCGGTTATCGAATATAAAGGCAATCCGGACCCGGAGGCGCGTCCGATTGTGCTGGTGGGCAAGGGATTGACCTTTGATGCCGGCGGCATCTCCATCAAGCCCGCCGACAGCATGGACGAGATGAAATACGATATGTGCGGCGCCGCCACGGTTTACGGCGTGATGCGCATGGCGCTGGAGTTGAGCCTGCCGCTGAACCTGGTGGGCGTGCTGGCGGGTTGCGAGAATATGGTCGACGGCCGGTCTTTCCGTCCCGGCGACGTGTTGACCACCCTGTCCGGCCAGACGGTGGAAGTGCTGAACACCGACGCCGAAGGCCGACTGGTGTTGTGCGACGCGCTGACCTATGTCGAGCGTTTCGACCCGGAGCTGGTGATTGACGTCGCCACCCTGACCGGCGCCTGCGTTATCGCGCTGGGCCATCACCTGACCGGGCTGATGTCCAACCATAATCCGCTGGCCCACGAGCTTATCGCCGCCGCCGAGCAATCGGGCGATCGCGCCTGGCGCCTGCCCTTGGGGGACGAGTTCCAGGAACAGCTGGAGTCCAATTTTGCCGATATGGCCAATATCGGCGGCCGTCCGGGCGGCGCCATTACCGCCGGCTGCTTCCTGTCCCGGTTCGCCCGCAAATACAGCTGGGCGCACCTGGATATCGCCGGCACCGCCTGGCGTTCGGGCAAGGCCAAAGGCGCCACCGGGCGTCCGGTTTCCATGCTGGCGCAGTTTCTGCTCAATCGCTCGGGTCTCAACGGTGACGAATAGGCCTAAAAAAGGTAAACTTACCGGGTGGCCCAGGCCGCCCGTTATTTTTTCCGCCATCCCCTCTCAGGCTTAATAAAAAGGGTACATGAAAAGCGCCACCTTTTATCTTCTCGACCGGCAGGATCTCCAGGACGGACTTAGCGCCGTGGAACGCCTTGCCTGCGATCTGGCGGCGCTCCACTGGCGCGCCGGCAAAAGGGTGCTGATAGCCTGCGGCGATGAGGATCAGGCGCTGAAGCTGGATGAAGCCTTGTGGCAGCGGGATCCGGCCGCCTTTGTCCCGCATAACCTGGCGGGCGAGGGGCCGCGCTATGGCGCGCCGGTGGAACTGTGCTGGCCGAAGCGCCGCGGCAACGCGCCGCGCGAGCTGCTGATAAGCCTGCTGCCGCAGTGCGCGGATTTTGCCTCCGCTTTTCATGAAGTGATAGACTTCGTCCCGGACGAAGACGCATTAAAACAGTTGGCGCGCGACCGGTATAAAGCCTATCGCAGCGTCGGCTTCCAATTGACCACGGCCACGCCGCCAACGCAGTGAAATACGACGCATAATGGAAAAGACATATAACCCGCACGATATCGAGCAGCCGCTGTACGAGCACTGGGAAAAACAGGGCTATTTCAAGCCGCATAACGATACCAGCAAAGAAAGCTTCTGCATCATGATCCCGCCGCCGAACGTGACCGGCAGCCTGCATATGGGTCATGCCTTTCAGCAGACCATTATGGACATTATCGTGCGATACCAGCGCATGCAGGGCAAAAACACCCTGTGGCAGGTGGGGACCGATCATGCGGGCATCGCCACGCAGATGGTGGTGGAGCGTAAAATCGCCGCCGAGGAGGGCAAGACCCGCCACGATTACGGCCGCGACGCCTTTATCGAAAAAATCTGGCAGTGGAAGGCGGAATCCGGCGGCACCATTACCCGCCAGATGCGCCGCCTGGGCGCCTCGGTGGATTGGGAGCGCGAGCGTTTTACCATGGACGCAGGGCTGTCCGACGCGGTGAAGGAAGTGTTCGTCCAGCTGTTTAAGCAGGATTTGATTTATCGCGGCAAGCGCCTGGTGAACTGGGATCCAAAACTGCGCACCGCCATTTCCGATCTGGAAGTGGAAAACCGCGAATCCCAGGGGTCGATGTGGCATTTGCGCTATCCGCTGGCCGACGGCGCCAAAACCGCCGACGGGCTGGATTATCTGGTGGTGGCCACCACCCGCCCGGAGACCATGCTGGGCGATACCGGCGTGGCGGTCAATCCCGCGGATCCGCGTTATAAGGACCTGATTGGCAAATACGTGCTGTTGCCGCTGGTCGGCCGCCGTATCCCCATTCTCGGCGACGAACATGCCGATATGACCAAGGGCACCGGCTGCGTGAAGATCACTCCGGCCCATGATTTCAACGACTATGAGGTCGGCAAGCGCCACGGCCTGCCGATGATCAATATCCTGACCCTGGATGGCGATATCCGCGAACGGGCGGAGGTATTCGATACCCTCGGCGAGGCAAGCGAGGCCTGGAGCGGCGAGATCCCGGCGCAGTTCCGCAACCTGGAACGCTTCGCCGCCCGCAAGGCGGTGGTCGCCGCCTTCGACGCCCTGGGCCTGCTGGACGAGATCAAACCCCATGCCCTGACCGTGCCTTATGGCGATCGCGGCGGCGTGGTGATTGAGCCCATGCTGACCGACCAGTGGTATGTGCGCACCGCGCCGCTGGCGAAAGTGGCCATCGAGGCGGTGGAAAATGATGACATCCGCTTTGTGCCCAAGCAGTATGAAAATATGTATTTCAGCTGGATGCGCGATATCCAGGACTGGTGCATTTCCCGCCAGCTGTGGTGGGGACATCGCATCCCGGCCTGGTACGACGCCGCCGGCAAGGTCTATGTCGGGCGCGACGAGGCCGAGGTGCGCCGTGAAAACGGTCTTGATGCCTCGATGGCGCTGCGCCAGGACGAGGATGTGCTGGATACCTGGTTCTCCTCGGGATTATGGACCTTTTCCACCCTGGGCTGGCCGGAGCCGACCGAGGCGCTGAAGACCTTCCACCCCACCAGCGTGCTGGTGAGCGGCTTTGACATTATCTTCTTCTGGATTGCCCGCATGATCATGCTGACCATGCATTTCGTCAAGGATGAACAGGGGCGCCCGCAGGTGCCGTTCAAGACCGTGTATATGACCGGCTTAATCCGCGACGACGAAGGCCAGAAGATGTCGAAATCCAAAGGCAACGTTATCGACCCGCTGGACATGGTGGACGGCATTTCGCTGCCGGCGCTGATTGAGAAGCGCACCGGCAACATGATGCAGCCGCAGCTGGCGGACAAAATCCGCAAGCGCACCGAAAAGCAGTTCCCGCAGGGCATCGAGCCGCACGGCACCGATGCGCTGCGCTTTACCCTGGCGGCGCTGGCCTCCACCGGGCGCGATATCAACTGGGATATGAAGCGCCTGGAAGGCTATCGCAACTTTTGTAATAAGCTGTGGAACGCCAGCCGCTTTGTGCTGATGAATACCGAAGATAAGGATTGCGGCCAGCATGGCGGCGAGATGAGCCTGTCCCTGGCGGATCGCTGGATCCTGGCGGAATTCAACCGCACGGTGAAAGCCTATCGCGACGCGCTCGACGGCTACCGTTTTGATATGGCCGCCAATATTCTGTATGACTTTACCTGGAATCAGTTCTGCGACTGGTATCTGGAGCTGACTAAACCGGTAATGACCGGCGGCGGCGAAACCGAGCTGCGCGGCACCCGCCATACGCTGGTGGACGTGCTGGAAGGTTTGCTGCGCCTGGCGCATCCTATCGTGCCGTTTATTACCGAAACCATCTGGCAACGGGTGAAAGCGCTCAAGGGCATTACCGACGATACCCTGATGCTGCAAGCCTTCCCGCGGTTTGACGCCGGGCTTGACGACGCGCAGGCGCTGGCGGACGTGGAGTGGATTAAACAGCTGGTCATCGGCGTGCGCGCCATTCGCAACGAGATGAATATCGCCCCCGGCAAACCGCTGGATGTGCTGGTGCGCGGCGCCACCGCGCTGACCCGCCGGCGAATTGCGGATAACCGGAGCTTTATCCAGACGCTGGCGCGGCTGCAGAGCCTGGATATCCTGGCGGACGGCGAGAAAGGCCCGGTTTCCATCGTCAAGCTGGTGGAGGAAGGCGAACTGCTGATCCCCATGGCGGGCATTATCGACAAGGCCCTGGAGCTGGACCGGCTGGCCAATGAAGTGCTGAAGATCGACACCGAGATCGGACGCATCGAGAGCAAGCTGTCCAATGAGGGATTCGTCGCCCGGGCGCCGGAAGCGGTGGTGGCGAAAGAGCGGGAAAAACTGGCGGGTTATGCCGACGCCAGGGCCAAGCTGCTGGAACAGCAGGCGACCATCGCCAATTTGTAAAAGAAGACGGGTGTTTAACATTCGGGCGTTTGCTGCCAAAGCAGTGTAGATGTTTAACATCCGTTTAATTTGTTTGCATCGTCGGCACCGGCGATGCTATTACTCATAACAATAAAGCCAAAACTTTCGTGTATTTTTCTTTTTTTGGGTAATGACGATGTCCACAGCTACTTCAGTCAATATTCTGGTGCGACCCATTACGCCGGAAGATAATCATGCCATTGCCGACGTCATTCGCCAGGTATCGGCCGAGTTCGGCCTGACGGCGGATAAGGGCTATACCGTCTCCGACCCGAACCTGGATAACCTGTACCAGCTCTATAGCCAGCCCAAGAGCGCATACTGGGTGATTGAGTTTGAGGGCAGGATTGCCGGCGGCGGCGGCATCGCGCCCCTGGCCGGCGCGCGCGCGGATATCTGTGAACTGCAAAAGATGTATTTTTTGTCGGTCCTGCGCGGGCGCGGCCTGGCCCATGAGCTGGCAGTCAAGGCGCTGGACTTCGCGCGCGGCCAGGGGTTTACCCATTGCTACCTGGAAACCACCGCCGCCCTGACGCGGGCCATATCGCTGTATGAGCGGCTGGGGTTTGTCCATATCGACGGCCCGATGGGCCATACCGGACATGTGGATTGCGAAGTGACGATGCTCAAGCCTCTTGGCTGATCAGTGGCGGGTGCCGTTGTCATCCTGGTCGAGCAGGCCGCGAACCGGCGTAGCGGAACCGTCCACGCCGTCTTCGCCTTCCCCGTCCTCTTCATCGTCTTCGCCGTCTTCCCCATCTTCAAAGTAGGTGCCCCAACCGTCATAGTTGACGCCCAGGCGCTCGGCCAGGGTAAACAGCTGTTCGACCTGGGTGTCGATAAGATCCGCGTTGAGGGCGATTTCGCTTATGGCGTCGCAGCACATCAACACCGAGCCGTCTTCGACCTCCAATTCCTCGGCATCGGTGACTTCATAGCCCAGCTTGAAGGCTTCGACCGCGGCTTTTTCCAGCGTATCGAAATTCTCGGCGGAGAGATGGTGCTCGATGGTGTAAAGCGCTTCCGGGTCGCTTCCATCTTCCAGCAGCTCTTCGATAATCAAACGTGTTTCGTCACGCTGCTCTTCCAGAAATTGATGTGCCATGCCCTCAATCCTCAATGCGTCTATCGGCCTGTTAGGTACCCATTTTCCCACAGCCGGGGATAAGGCTCCAGCTTAAACATGAAAGAATTGATATCAACACTTGAAATTGAATATTCATACATATAAAGTGAATTTAAATTCAATTTACATTTGATTGAGATTGGAGAACGCTGCATATGAGTCAGTTCTATCACCGTCATTTCCTGAAATTATTGGATTTCACCCCCGATGAGATCCATGAATTACTGGCGCTGGCCGCCAGCCTGAAGCGGGAAAAACAGTCCGGGCGGGAAAAGCCGCGCCTGGTGGGCAAGAATATCGCGCTCATCTTCGAAAAAGACTCGACCCGTACCCGCTGCTCTTTCGAAGTTGCCGCCTTCGATCAGGGCGCGCGCGTGACCTACCTTGGCCCGAGCGGTAGCCAGATAGGCCATAAGGAATCGATTAAGGATACCGCCCGGGTGCTGGGCCGCCTGTATGACGGCATTCAATATCGCGGCTACGGTCAGGAGATCGTCGAGACACTGGCGCATTATGCCGGCGTGCCGGTGTGGAACGGCTTAACCACCGAATTCCACCCCACCCAGTTACTGGCCGATCTGCTGACCATGCAGGAACATTTGCCGCAAAAAACCTTGGCGCAAATGGCGTTCGCGTATGTCGGGGATGCCCGTAACAATATGGGCAACAGCATGCTGGAAGCGGCGGCGCTGACCGGACTGGATTTACGCCTGGTGGCGCCCAGCGCCTGTTGGCCGGATAAGCAACTGGTGGCCAGGTGTCGTGAACTGGCGCGGCAGCGCGGCGGCGATATTACCCTGACCGAGGAAATCGCGGCGGGTGTGCGGGGCGTGGATTTTATCTACACCGACGTGTGGGTTTCCATGGGCGAGGACAAAGCCATCTGGGGCGAGCGCATCGCCCTGCTGCGTCCCTATCAGGTCAATATGGCGATGATCCGGCTGACCGGCAACCCGCAGGTAAAATTCCTGCACTGTCTGCCCGCGTTCCATGACGACCAGACCGGGGTAGGCAAACAGATGGCCCAACAGTATGACCTGGCCGGCGGCATGGAAGTGACCGACGAGGTATTTGAATCGGCGCACAGCGTGGTGTTCGATCAGGCGGAAAACCGGCTGCATACCATTAAAGCGGTGATGGTGGCCACGCTGGCGCAAGACTAGGCGAATGGGATTGCCGGCCCGCCCGCACAGGCAGCTTAAGCCGGCGTGGCGGGATAAAAGGGTAAAGCGCGGAATGACGCTTTTCTTCCCCTCAGTCCCACCTCAAGCGCAGGTACGCATGCGCTGTCATGCCGCACGGTTGTTTTATTAGCGGACCAACGCGGTATCGATTTTTACCACCGCTTTGCGCACGTGGGCCGGCGCGCCGACCGCGCACAGCGGTTTATGCACTTCGCCGGGGTAATAGACCACAAAATCGCCCGCCTGCATCACGAACTGTTTTTCCTGTTCGCCCGCGGCCAGGAAGGCGATATCCTTATCCGCCAGCGAGTCGATATCGGTCTTGCCGGCCGGCAGGTTGCTGAAGGTCATCCCTTCCACGCCGTCCAGCACGATCTGGATATCCAGATATTTTGCGTGGAACTCGGCGCGACGCTTCTCCAGCAGATCGGTGCTGTCGTTGGAAATCAGGACAAATACCCGGTTGCCTTCGATATCATGCTTGCCCAGCGGCGTCTCATGGGTAATGTGTTGTTTGACGTACTCGATGGCTTCACGCAGCTTGGCGGGCAGGTAGGGCACAAGATCTAAGTGGTGGATATTACCGGTGATCATAATTTTTCCTTAAAATGAAATAACGTTTCATTGTAAAACAGATGGCGCGCGAAAAAGGAGAGTTATTTAACACTTATTTTGATTAGCAAGCCAATCGTTTGCTTATTCAGAAATATCGACCTCTTGCCGCTTGAAGTGTGCCGGCACGCGAGTATAATTCCGGGCAGTTTACCGGGAGGATTAATGAACAGCTGCGTAATTTTCGATGCCTATGACTATTTCCACCTGCCCGCTGGCGGGCAGCTGCCGCTCCCGTTGCCCGTTTTTATCTATTCGTATCAGGCCCCTCGTTGAGGGGCTTTTTTTTGCGCGCAATCCCGGACCGCGGCCTACACTTGCGCAAGGCCGGCGTCAACGACACTCGTAAGGAGGAAATACATGGCTAACCCCCTTTATCAAAAACACATCATTTCCATCAATGACCTTAACCGCGAGGAACTGGAGCTGGTACTGCGCAGCGCAGCCGGCCTGAAGGCCCGTCCGCGGCCGGAGCTGCTAAAGCATAAAGTGGTGGCCAGCTGTTTTTTCGAGGCCTCCACCCGCACCAGACTGTCGTTTGAAACCGCCATCCATCGCCTGGGCGCCTCGGTGGTGGGATTCTCCGACGCCGGCAACACGTCGCTTGGCAAAAAGGGCGAAACCCTGGCGGATACCATTTCGGTCATCAGCACCTACGTCGACGCCATCGTCATGCGCCATCCGCAGGAGGGCGCGGCAAGGCTTGCCACCGAATTCTCCGGCGGCGTGCCCATCCTCAACGCCGGCGACGGCGCCAACCAGCACCCGACCCAGACGCTGCTCGACCTGTTTACCATTCAGGAAACCCAGGGACGGTTGAACAACCTCAACGTGGCGATGGTCGGCGATCTGAAGTACGGCCGTACCGTCCATTCCCTGACCCAGGCGCTGGCCAAGTTCGAGGGCAACCATTTTTTCCTTATCGCCCCGCAGGCGCTGGCGATGCCCGCCTATATCCTGACGATGCTGGCGGAAAAAGGCATCGGATACAGCGTGCACGCCACCATTGAGGAGGTGATGCCGCAGTTGGATATACTCTATATGACCCGGGTGCAAAAAGAACGGCTGGACCCCTCGGAGTATGCCAACGTCAAGGCCCAGTTTGTGCTGCGCGCCGTGGATTTGCTGAAGGCGCGCGATAATCTCAAGGTGCTGCATCCGCTGCCCAGAGTGGATGAAATCGCCCATGAGGTGGACGACACGCCTTACGCGTATTATTTCCAGCAGGCCGGCAACGGCATATTCGCGCGCCAGGCGTTATTGTCCCTGGTGTTAAACGAGCAACCGGCGGGTTAAGGGGAAAGATGATGACTCAGGATAATAAATTGCAGGTCGAGGCAATCAATCGCGGCACGGTGATTGACCATATCCCGGCGCAGGTGGGTTTTAAGCTGCTGACGCTGTTTAAGCTGACCGCCACCGATCAGCGTATAACCATCGGGCTGAACCTGCCGTCGAACCAATTGGGGAAAAAAGATCTCATCAAGATCGAGAACGTATTCCTTACCGAACAGCAGGCGAACCAGTTGGCGATGTACGCCCCGCACGCCACCGTCAATCGCATCGATAACTATGAAGTGGTGCGCAAGCTGACCCTTACGCTACCGGATCGGATCGACGGCGTGCTGACCTGTCCCAACAGCAACTGCATTAGCCGCAGCGAGCCGGTGGCCTCGGGTTTTACGGTGAAAAGCCGCGACGGCCAGGTGCATTTGAAATGCAAATATTGTGAAAAAGAATTCGAGCATCAGGCGGTTATCCAGAACGCCTGAGCTGGGCATACGCCGGTTTAATCTTTATAATGACCGGCGACGCTTTTCTCTTTCGCCTCTCAACACCAGGAGCCAGCATGTCCCGTATTATCAGCACTGAAAACGCACCGGCAGCCATTGGACCCTACGTTCAGGCGGTCGACCTCGGCAGTCTGCTGTTCACTTCCGGCCAGATCCCGATTAACCCGAAAACCGGGCTGGTGGCCGATGATATCGCGGCCCAGGCGCGTCAATCACTGGACAACGTGCGGGCGATTGTGGAAGCCGCCGGCCTGCGGGTGGCCGATATTATTAAAACCACGGTGTTCGTCAAGGATTTGAACGACTTCGCCACCGTTAACGCCGTTTATGAAGGGTTTTTCACCGAACATAACGCCCCCTTCCCGGCACGTTCGTGCGTGGAAGTCGCGCGGTTGCCAAAAGATGTGCAGATTGAAATAGAAGCCATCGCCGTACGAGGCTAAGCCGTCCCGGCGCGCCGGCAACCTCAGTTGATCCAGTTCTCAATCAGCAAACCTTCAATCCGGCTGAATTCAACCGGATTATTGGTGACCACCACCAACCCCTCGCTGCGGGCATGGGCGGCGATATGCACTTCGTTTACCCCGATCGGCAGGCCCGCCAGCTCCAGATTGGCCCGAATATCGCCATAATGCCGCGCCGCTTTCGCGCCGTACCCCAGCACTTCCATGCGCGAAACAAAATTCTCCACCACCCGGTAATTACGCGCCGCATCCGCGCTTTTTTCCGCTGCGTGCAACAGCTCGGCCAGGGTTATGGACGATAGCACCATGCGCCCCGCATTGGCGTTGAAAAGTGACAGCATTTCCACCGGGCGCCGTTTTATCACGTAGATGACAAAATTCGTCTCGAGCATATATTTATACATTAGAATGACTCACGCTCAGGTTGCGATTGAGGGGGTTTTTCCTGCGGGAAATCCTCCGACACCGTCAGGTCGGATAAAAAAAAGTTATCCCATCGATTCTGCGCGGGAGAGATGATTCTTTCGTTGCCGACCGCCCGGACATTTACCACTTTCACATCATCGGCAAAACGTAATTCAGCCGGAATGCGCACGGCCTGCGAGCGATTATTGATAAAAATCGTACTGGTGGACATCCAACGTCTCCTTTAGCCTGTTTATTCATCAAAAAATTCTAGCTCATCGAGGTATATAGCAAATGTATACCGCAGACGGCCGCCTGGCTGCAACCGGTTAATTTCCCGCCCCATTTTGGGTAGCAAAACGCCAAGGTTTGCCCGCCCGCACCAAAATAACGCAAATGACCGCTCCAGGGCGCCGTTTTCTCACCTGGCCGCGGCTCCGGGACTGGCGCGCTTTATGCATGGGAAGTCGAGGGGGCTGTTAATGGCAGTGTAATCAGCGTAGCTGACCAGCAAAGGTAAAACAGATGATTAAAATAAATCTTTCCGGGTCGCCTTTTTTTGATGAAATGCTGTTGGCCGACGGCGGGCATCGCGGTCACTACGGCGCTTACTGGCAATGGTTGCAGCAGGCGGACCGGCACGCCATTCAGCAGAAAAAAGAGGAAGCCGAGCTGTTGTTCCACCGGGTGGGCATTACCTTTAACGTTTACGGAGAAGAAGGCGGCACCGAACGCCTGATCCCGTTTGACAGCGTGCCGCGCATTATCCCCTCCAAGGAATGGGCCTGGATGGATCGCGGCATCCGCCAGCGGGTCAAGGCCCTGAACGCCTTCCTTTATGATATCTATCACGGGCAAAATATCCTTAAAGCGGGCATCGTACCGACCGAGCAGGTGCTGGCCAACGAGCAGTATCAGCCCTGCATGCAGGGGGTCAATCTGCATAACAACACCTATGCGCATATCGTCGGCACCGATATGGTGCGTAACAGCGACGGCCATTATTACGTGCTGGAGGATAACCTGCGTACCCCGTCGGGGGTGTCCTACATGCTGGAAAACCGCAAAATGATGATGCGGCTTTATCCGGATCTGTTTGCCAGTCAACATATCGCCCCCATCGAGCGTTATCCCTTCGACCTGCTGCAAACCCTGCGCGAAAGCACGGCGGTGGAAGATCCGACGGTGGTGGTGCTGACGCCGGGGCGTTTTAACAGCGCCTATTTTGAACACAGTTTCCTGGCGCAGCAGATGGGGGTGGAGCTGGTGGAGGCCGCCGATTTGTTTGTTAAACAAGGCGCGGTGTTTATGCGCACCACCGAGGGACCGTACAAGGTAGACGTGATTTACCGGCGTATTGATGATGCCTATATCGATCCGCTGGCTTTTCGCGCCGACTCAAGCCTTGGCGTGCCCGGGCTGCTGTCGGTGTACCGCACAGGCGGCGTGGTGCTGGCCAACGCGCTGGGCACCGGCGTTGCGGACGATAAATCCATTTATCCCTATGTGCCGGAGATGATCCGCTTTTATCTTTCCGAGGAGCCGATCCTCGGCAATATCCCCACCTGGCAGTGCCGCGATCCCAGCGCCCTGTCCTATGTGCTGGCCAATCTGGAAAAGCTGGTGGTGAAAGAAGTGCACGGCGCCGGCGGCTACGGCATGCTGGTGGGACCGAAAGCCGCGCGCGCCGAGCTGGCCGAGTTCCGCCGGCGGTTGCTGGCCAACCCGAATAACTATATTGCCCAGGAGACGCTGGCGCTGTCCACCTGCCCGACCTTTGTCGAGGAAGGCCTGGCGCCGCGCCATATCGATCTGCGGCCGTTCGCCCTGACCGGCGATGAACTGCGGCTGGTGCCGGGCGGCCTGACCCGGGTGGCGCTGAACGCCGGCTCGCTGGTGGTGAATTCGTCCCAGGGCGGCGGCACCAAGGATACCTGGATAATGGAGGACGACGCATGCTAAGCAGAACCGCCAGCGAACTTTACTGGATGGCCCGTTACCTGGAACGGGCCGAGAGCATTGCCCGGGTATTGGACGTGACCTACAAATTGTCGCTGATGCCGGTCAGCAGCCAGCAAAACGAGGACTTGACCCTGCCGCTTAACCTGACCGGCACCCATGAGCTGTTCGAGGAGCACTATCCCCGCCTGAGCATGACCAATCTGCTGAACTTTTTTGCCCTGGATCCGCATAATCCCAGCAGCATTTACAGCTGTTTCGAGGCGGCCTGGAACAACGCCCATGCGGTGCGCGGCAGCCTGTCGTCGGAGGTATGGGAAAGTATCAACGCCACTTGGATCGAAATGAAGCTGATGCGCGGCAAAGGGGTGGCCAAGGTGGGCACCGATGCGTTTTTCGACTGGGTCAAGGAACGGGCGCACCTGTTTCGCGGCGCGATGTTCGGCACCCTGCTGCGCAACGACGCCCTGTGTTTTATCCGCCTCGGCACGCTTATCGAACGCGCCTACGCCACGGCGCAATTGCTGGGCGTCAAGGATCAGCAGCTGGATGCCGACTCCGATCCGGTGCGCGAATATTATCGTCTGGATACCCTGCTGCGCGCGGTCAGCGCCCGCGAGGCCTACCACAGCCTGTACAAACATCCCGTCAGCCGCGAAACGGTGGCCGAGCTGCTGGTGCTGCGCAACGATATGCCGCGCTCCCTGCGCGCCTGCGTGGGCGACGTGGTGCAGCAACTGGAGCGCATCGGCGGCCAGCGGGCCAATGTGCCCCGGCGGCTGGCCCATACCCTGAACGTAGAGCTGCGCTTCAGCACGCTGGATGAAGTGCTGGAACTGGGTTTGCAGGCTTATATGATGCAGTTCCAGGCCAAGATCAACGCGCTGGCGGAAAGCATCAACCATACGTATCTGGAGGCGTTATGAAACTGGCCGTCGATCACCTGACCCACTATCGCTACGATCATGAAGTCAAATTCAGTACGCAATACCTGCGCCTGACGCCGCAGAACTCCGCGCGGCAGCGGATTTTGGAATGGTCGCTGAACCTGCCGGAGCAGGCGACGCAGGTGACCGACGGGTTTGGCAACCTGCAGCACGTGCTGACCCTTGACCGGCCTCATGAGGTTATCGCCATCCGCGCCAAAGGGGTGGTGGAAATCGCCGATAACAGCGAGGAGATCGCGGAGGAATGCGGTCCGCTGTCGCCGCTGGTTTTCTTGCGATCCAGTCCGCTGACGCAGGCGGACGAGGCCATCCGCACCTTCGCCGCGCGATTTTACCGCTCCGCGGCCGCGGACGAAAGCCTGCGCGAGCTGATGGCCGAACTGCGCGAACGCATGCCCTATACCCCCGGCGCCACCCAGGTGCAGGATTCGGCGGCTAAAGTATTTGCCGCCCGGCACGGAGTCTGTCAGGATCATTCCCATGTGTTCCTGGCCTGTTGCCGCAGCCTGCATATTCCCGCGCGCTACGTCAGCGGCTATATTTACAGCGAAGACACCAAGCACGTGGCGATGCATGCCTGGGTGGAAGCGTGGCTGGATGAGCATTGGCAAAGTTTCGATATCACCAATAATACCTGTAATACCAGCCAGCATCTTAAGCTGGCGGTCGGCTTCGATTACCTTGACGCCTGTCCGGTGCGCGGCTCGCGTATCGGCGGCGGCTATGAAGAAATGTTTTCGCAGGCGACCGTGGAACAAACCGAGAGCGGCCAGCAGCAAAACCAGGCCGGCGGGCAACAACAATAATGTGTTTTACGAGGATATACTGCGATGACCTACTGCGTGGCGATGCGCCTGTCGGGCGGACTGGTGTTTGCCTCCGACTCCCGTACCAATGCCGGAGTGGATCATATCTCGACCTTTCGCAAGCTGCACGTATTGCATCAGGACAGCGAACGTACGCTGGTGCTGCAAAGCGCCGGCAACCTGGCGACCACCCAGAGCATTATCAATCTGCTGCGCCTGCGCGCCAAAGATATGGAGCGGCCGAATCTGCTGACCGCGCCTACCCTGTTCGACGCCGCCAGCCTGATTGGCGAAACGGTGCGGGAAGTGATTTTCCGCGACAGCAGCGCGCAGCAAAGCGGCACCAGCACCGATTTCAGCTGTAGCATCCTGTTGGGCGGACAGATCGCGGGCGAAGGCCCCAGTCTTTTCCATATCTATCCGGAAGGCAATTTTATCGAGGCCACGGAAGATACGCCTTACTTCCAGATTGGCGAGAGCAAATATGGCAAACCGATTATCGATCGGGTGCTCACCTATGACACCACCCTGGAGCAGGCCATGTGCTGCGCGCTTATCTCCATTGATTCAACCCTGCGCAGCAACCTGTCGGTGGGCCTGCCGCTGGATGTGATGATTTATCGCCGCGACAGTTTCGCCTGCGACGAACAGTACCGCATTACCGAGAATCACCCGTACTTCGCCGCCATTCGCAAAGGCTGGTCAGAGGGACTGCTTAACACCTTTTTACAGATGCCGCCGCTAAAACTGTAGCAGGACTGACGCCGGTTGCGGGTGCGGCCACCGGAGGACGGGCCGGGGCACCCATTGCGTATCCGGGCGCCCGCCGCTGTATTGTGTTCTCATACGGTCGGCCAACGCCTCATCGCCTATCTGTTCAGCCCGCTCTATAACCGATAAAATAATGACCCGCGGTTTCCCTCGCCAACCGGATTGTTCAAAAGGCTATCGCCAGCCGTATCGGCGCACAAACCATCCTTTGACGGACTGGACCAATGCCATATAACCGGCCAGTATTGCCACCAGCCATGGCCAGTAGCCGCCCGGCAGCGCCTGCAGGTGCAGCAATCCGGCCACCGGCGTAAACGTCATGCCGACGGTTGCGACGATGACCGTCAGGGTGGTGACGCCAAGCGCCCAGGAAGGACGGCTTTGCAAAAACGGGATTCTGCGCGTGCGCAGCATATGCACCACCAGGGTTTGGGACAATACGCCCACCACAAACCAGCCGGTCTGGAACAGCGTTTGCTGTTCGGGCGTATTGGCCTTGAATACCCACCACATCAGGCAAAAGGTCAAAATATCGAAAATAGAACTGATAGGGCCGAAAAACACCATAAAACGCCCTAGATCCCGGCTGTGCCAGCGTTGGGGCCGCCGCAGCTGATCCTCGTCCACCTTATCGAACGGGATGGCAATCTGGGAGATATCATAGATGAGGTTTTGTACCAGCAGATGCAATGGCAGCATCGGCAGGAAAGGCAGGAAGGCGCTGGCCACCAGCACGCTGAAGACGTTGCCGAAGTTGGAGCTGGCGGTCATGCGGATATACTTCATCATATTGACAAAGGTGCGCCGGCCTTCGATAACCCCCTCCTCGAGCACCATCAGGCTTTTTTCCAACAGGATAATGTCGGCCGCCTCCTTGGCGATGTCCACCGCCGAGTCCACCGAGATGCCGATATCCGCGGCGCGCAGCGCCGGCGCGTCATTGATGCCGTCGCCCATAAACCCGACCACGTGGCCTTCCCGGCGCAGGGCGCCGACGATGCGCGCCTTTTGCAGCGGCGTGAGTTTGGCGAATACCGTGGTAACGCGGGCCACAAGCGCCAGTTGCCGATCGTCCATGCCTTCGATCTCATCGCCGGTCAGCACCCGGTCCACCGCCAGCCCGACGTCCCGGCAGACTTTGGCCGCCACCCGTTCGTTATCGCCGGTGAGTATTTTGACCGTGACGCCATGCCGTGCCAGCGCCTCCAGCGCAGGCCCGGTACTCTCTTTCGGCGGATCGAGAAAGGCAATATACCCTTCGAGGATCAGATCCGATTCATCCCGCCGGCTGAAATCGCCGCAATCCGTGGCCACCGGTTTAGCGGCCACCGCCACTACCCGCAACCCCTGAAGGGAAAGCTCGCCGGTCACTTCGCTGATATGCGCCAGCAAATGGTCGCCAAGGGGCACAATCTCGTCGCCGTGGCGCACCCGGCTGCAGACGCCAAGCACTTCCTCCAGCGCGCCTTTGCAAATTAGCCGCGCCCGGCCGTCGTCGGTTCCAACGATTACCGACATGCGGCGCCGCTCAAAATCAAAGGGTATCTCGTCGATTTTATGCCATTGCGCCTGCGCCAGCCCGGCGTCTTGCGGCGTCATTTTTTCCAGTACCGCCTTATCCAGCAGGTTTTTCAGGCCGGTCTGGTGATAACTGTTAAGCCAGGCGTTTTGCAGCACGCGATCGCAACGCGTACCGAACGCATCGGTATGGCTGGCCAGCACGATTTTATCCTGGGTGAGCGTTCCGGTTTTATCGGTACACAGGATATCCATCGCGCCGAAGTTCTGGATGGCGTCCAGCCTTTTGACTATGACCTTCTGACGCGACAGCCGTACCGCCCCTTTCGCCAGTGAGGAGGTGACGATCATCGGCAGCATTTCCGGCGTCAGGCCCACGGCCACCGAGAGCGAGAACAGCGCGGCTTCCCACCAGTCGCCCTTGGTAAAGCCGTTGACCAGCAGCACTATCGGCGTCATGACCAGCATGAAACGGATCAGCAGCCAGCTGACCCGGCTGATGCCAAGCTGGAACGCATTCGGCGGCGCGCATTGCACCGTGGATTGCCCGGCCAGTTGCCCGAACCAGGTGCGATCGCCGGTGCCGATGACCAGCGCCTGCGCGGTGCCGCTTACCACGTTGGTGCCCATAAAACACAGGTTGCCGCACTCCAGCGGGTTGCGGCCGGGATCGGCGCAGCAGCCGGCTTTTTTTTCCACCGGCAGCGCTTCGCCGGTCAACGCGGCCTGGCCGATAAACAGATCCCGAGCCTGCAGGATACGCAAATCCGCCGGTATCATGTCCCCCGCGGACAGTTTCACGATATCCCCCGGCACCAGGTTCACCATGGCTATTTCCTGGTACACGCCGCCGCCGTCCGGCCCGTCGGCGCGCAGTACCGTGGCGGTATTGCTCACCATGGCCTTAAGCGCGTCGGCGGCCTTGTTGGAGCGCGCCTCCTGGATAAAATTAAGCAGGGTGGCAATCATCACCATCAGGGCAATCACCACGGCGGCAATGAGGTCTTCGGTGCCGTAGGAGACGATGCCCAGCACCGTCAGCAGGATATTGAAGGGATTGCGATAGCAGGACCATAAGTGTCGCCGCCAGGTCAGCGGCTGCTCGGCGGCCACGGTGTTATGACCATACCGCCGGTGGGCGATGGCGACCTCGGCCGCGTCCAGGCCCTGCGGGCGGCTGGCGAAACGCTGGTAGAGGCCGGCTTCAGTGGCCTGCGCGCACTCCAGGCATGCCCGGGCCAGCGCCGTGGGTATGTTGCGCCCGGCGCCGGGTTTCATCCCTTCCAACATCAAATCCCGCTGGAACAGGCGACGGGGTAAGTGATGATAGATGCGCGTGAACAGTTGACGTGCGTAAATCTTGATCATGATGCTGTCTTCCTTGCCGCTCCGGGTGAACATCGCCGGGAAAGGCAAAAGGGTGACTCAGCAGAAGAACGTTGCTCCTGCCTACCGTTAATCATCCGGCAAGGCAGGCGCAAAAAAAGCGGGAGGCATTACCGGATGGGCGAATAACAATCAGGGTTGGGTACGGGGTCCATATAGGTGATCCACCTCCGGTGAGATAAAAAAAACATGCGGTTGACGACAAAACCGCCTGCTGAAACACGAAACTACTGTCCCTGGCGCGGTAACTTCTTTAGGGTAGTAAAGTTTAGGGCTACAAGTCTCAACGCAAAATAAACACAATTCGGTTTGTCGGCTGATAATGGGACCTTTGGGTTACAACAGCACGTTTTGCCCCGCCGATAGACATTTGCCATCACTTCACGACGGAAAACAACCGGGAGATTAACGCATCGATAATCATAACGACGCCAATGACAATCCGACCCCCGCGGGCCGGCGTTGGGGCGAAGGTTAGCATGACGGCTCCTTGGTGGCGCAACGGCGTTATTTACCAGATTTACCCGAAAAGTTTTCAGGACAGCACCGGCAATGGTCTTGGCGATCTGGCCGGGATCACCCGGCGGCTGGATTACCTGCGCCTGCTGGGAGTAGATGCGCTGTGGCTGACGCCTGTCTACAGCTCGCCCCAGGTGGACAGCGGTTATGATATCGCCGATTATTACGCCATCGACCCGGCCTACGGCACGCTGGCGGATTTTGACGCCCTGGTGGCCGGCGCCCATCAGCGGGGCATGCGCATCATTATGGATATGGTGCTTAACCACAGCTCCACCGCCCATCCCTGGTTTATCGCCTCTAAAGACCCGCTCAGTCCGTACCGCCGTTATTACTTCTGGCGCGACGGCCGGGACGACGGCCCGCCCAACAACTGGCTGTCCAAATTCGGCGGCAGCGCCTGGCACCAACCGGGGCCGGGCGAGCCTTATTATCTACACCTTTATTCCCGCGAGCAGGCGGATCTGAACTGGGATCATCCGCCGCTGCGCGCGGAGCTGAAAAAAATCTGCCGGTTTTGGGCCGATCGCGGCATCGACGGCCTGCGCCTGGACGTGATCAACGTGATAGCCAAGCACCCGGACCTGCCTGATGCGCCACAAGGCGACGGCCGGCCTTTTTATACCGACCTGCCGCGGGTGCAGGATTATCTGCGTGAAATGAACCGGGAAATCTTTACCCCGCTGGGCCTGGCGACGGTTGGGGAAATGTCGTCCACTTCCCTGGAAAAATGCCGGCATTACGCCAATCTCAACGGCGAACAGCTTTCCATGGCCGCTCATTTCCATCATCTTAAGGTGGATTACGCCGGCGGAGAAAAATGGGCGCCGACGCCGCCGGACTTTGTGCTGCTCAAGCGGATCTTCAGCCGCTGGCAACGCGGGATGCACCGCCATGCCTGGAACACACTGTTTTGGTGTAATCACGATCAGCCGCGCATCGTTTCCCGTTTCGGCGACGAGGGTGAGCTGCGGGAGGTATCGGCCAAGATGCTGGCCATGGCGCTGCACGGCATGCAGGGAACGCCGTTTATCTACCAGGGCGAGGAGTTGGGCATGACCAATCCCGCGTTTCGCGCCATTACCGATTACCGCGACGTCGAAAGCCTGAACATGTATGCCGAGGCCATGGCGCGTGGCCAGGACCGTCAGCGCACGCTGGACGTCCTGGCCGCCCGATCCCGCGACAACAGCCGCACGCCGATGCAATGGGATGACGGCGTCAACGCCGGTTTCACCACCGGCACCCCGTGGATTGCCGGCGCCGGCAACGCCGACCGGATCAACGCCCGGGCCGCCCTGGCCGATGCGGACTCGATATTTTATTGCTATCGGCAGTTGATCGCGTTGCGCAAAACCCTGCCGATCCTGACGGCTGGGGATTACCGCGATCTGTGCCCGGCACACGCCACGATATGGCATTACCGCCGCGCCTGGCGCGGCCAGCAGCTGCTGGTGCTGGCGAATTTGAGCCGGCAACCCCAGGCGTGGCGACCGGCATCGGGCTGTAGCGGCACATGGCGGCGGCTGATGAGCAATTATGCCGATACGCCGCCTGCGCCGCAGCCGCTTACGCTGCGGCCCTATGAGGCGGTTTACTGGTTAAGTGAATGAACCCAAACCCTTCGCGGCGCACATTCCCGCAGCGAGTGGCGAGCGTCTTTTACATGCACGACCCACAGTAAAACTCCAGGATTTTCACCACAAATTATTTTTTTTCCGCTTTGGCTCACCTTGGGAAATTTTATGATTTATTTTCAGCAGCATAAACCGCGACGGCTCTTTTTTGGCTAAAAACCGCGCTGTACAACTCTTCGGCCGGGGGCGATTTTTATTGCGTTAGGTCAAGTTTAGTTACATTTGAGTAGCTCATACTCTATATCTAGTGGCACTATTCATAATAACGAACTAGATATAGTGTTTACCTGTTCTACCGCTAGTATCGCACCGGGGGTCGCCAACCGGAAAAACGATCGGCAAGACAGGTAGCACCTAACCCGCCCTCAGGCGTACAAGGAGTCGCATCGTGAAACCGGTAGTGATCAAACGAGACGGTTGTCAGGTCAATTTCGATGAAGAACGCATCTGCCAGGCCGTCAAACACGCTGCACAGGCAGCCGACGTCGAAGATAACGAGTATTGCGCCGCCGTCGCCGCCTCGGTGGCGGAACAAATGAACAGCCGTTCCCACGTGGATATACGCGATATCCAGGATGCC
>NZ_DASWOM010000136.1:0-16066 GCF_036398755.1 Acerihabitans sp.
CGGGTATGGCGAAAGCCGTGGTGGAACAACCAAAGGCTGGCCAGCATGGCCAGCACCAGCACCAGGAATAACGTGGCCGGCGGGGCGTGGGCCAGAATAATGCCGGTAAGCAGCGGGTTGGCGGCGCCGCCGAGGTTATCCAGGCTTTGCACGCCATAATAGCTGCCTTTCAAATGGGGCGGCGCGATAAAGTCGATAACCAGATACTCAACCGGGGTGATGATAATTTCGCCCAGGGTGAATACGGCAACCGCCATCATCCATACCGGTATGGCATTGCCCGCCATCGCCATGCCGAGCAGGCCGATAATAAAAAACAGGCTGCCGATCATAAGCCAGGGCATCAGGTTTTCGCGGCGCATATTGCGACCGACCATATATTGCAAGGTGATGACGATCACCGCATTGACGGGCAGGATAATGCCCACCACGCGGTAAGCGAAATCGGCGTCGAACGCCACCATCAGGTACTGCGAAATGCAGCTGGCGAACTGGCCGCCCACCAGGCTGGCCAGAATGCCGCCCAGGGTAAAATAGATCAGCCGTTTATCATGGCGCAGCACATTCACCGTGTTGCGAAAATCGATTTTCTGCGTCACCGCCGCGCTGAAATCCGCCTGCGCCGGCGGGCGGCCATAGCGCGGTAGCAGCAACGCCAGCGCCAGCGCGGCCGCCAAAGCCAGTATCCCTGACAAATAGAACGGCAGCACCGCGCTGCTTTTGGCCAGCAAAACGCTAAGCGGCGGGCCGACGGCCCAACCGACGTTCACCAACGTGTAATTGGCGGAAAAGGCCTTAATGCGCCGCTCAACCGTAAGCCAGTCGGCAATACAGGCCTTCAGGCAAATCGAGTACAGCGAATAGGCCGCATTCACCAGCGCCACCAGCACAATCATCGCCAACAGGCCGTTGCCCAGCGGCAGCAGGAAAAACGACAGGGCGAACAGCGACATCGCGCAGACAATCAGACGGTTTTTGTTAAACCGGTCCACCAGATAACCGCCGTACAGGCTAAATACGATGCCAAGCGCCAGGCCGGCGCCCAGCACCAGGCCGATTTTTTCCGGCGACATGCCCGCCTGCCTGGACAGATAGATGGCGATAAAGGGCAGGGTCAATCCACGGGCGATGGTCAAAATCAACGATGTTATCAATAATGCCCTGATAACGGGCGGCAATCCCTTCATAACCGGTCTTTTCCACAGTGGTAAAAAAAGCCGCGCGCGGCGGCTTTGATATCCATGATAACCCTACATATCGCAGCGCCCGCACGCTCAAGCGCGCTACGCCAACGCTCAGTTGGGCCTTGAGGGGCTAAAACGGGCAGCGGGCCTCGCGGCCCGCGTTGAACGCTTTATTATGACCGGCGCTGTTATTTAACCGCCATGCCCGGCAGGGCGCCGGCGTCTGGGCTTAACAGGAAGATATCGCTACCGCCCGGTCCGGCCGCCATCACCATGCCCTGGGACACGCCGAAACGCATCTTGCGCGGCGCAAGGTTTGCCACCATTACCGTCAGGCGGCCTTCCAGTTCCCGTGGATCGGGATACGCCGCGCGGATGCCGGAGAACACCTGGCGGGTCTCGCCGCCGATATCCAGCGTCAGCTTCAGCAGCTTATCCGACCCTTCCACCAGCTCGGCGTGCTTGATAAGCGCAATGCGCATATCCACTTTGGCAAAATCGTCAAAGGCGATGGTCTCGAGCAGCGGCGCATCCGCCAGCGGACCGGCGACCTCGGCTTTGGCGCCGGCGGCGGCCGCTTCTTCCCTGGATTCGTTGACCATTTTCTCCACATGCGCGGGATCGATACGGTTGAACAGCGCCTTAAAGGTGGCGACGGTGTGGCCCGTGAGCGGCGCATGGATGCCGTCCCAGTCAAGGCGCACGTTCAGGAACGCCTCGGCGCGCTCCGCCAGGGAAGGCAGCACCGGCTTGAGATAGGTCATCAGCACGCGGAACAGGTTAATGCCCATTGAGCAGATATCCTGTAAATCCCCATCGCGTCCTTCCGCTTTCGCCACCACCCAGGGCGCCTGCTCGTCCACATAGCGGTTGGCCAGATCGGCCAGCGCCATGATTTCGCGAATGGCGCGCGAGGACTCGCGGGCGTTAAACGCCTCGGCGATACCGGCGGCGGCGTCGGTAAAGGTCTGGTACAGCACCGGGTCCGCCAGGGTATCGGACAGCCGGCCGTTAAAGCGCTTGGCGATAAAACCGGCGTTGCGCGAGGCCAGGTTGACCACCTTATTGACGATATCGGCATTGACGCGCTGGACAAAATCTTCCAGGTTCAGGTCGATATCATCGATATGCGACGACAGCTTGGCGGCGTAATAATAACGCAGGCAATCCGCGTCCAGATGCTTAAGATAGGTGCTGGCCTTGATAAAGGTGCCGCGCGACTTAGACATCTTGGCGCCGTTGACCGTCACATAGCCGTGGACAAACAGATTGGTCGGCTTGCGGAAATTGCTGCCTTCAAGCATGGCCGGCCAGAACAGGCTATGGAAATAGACAATATCCTTGCCGATAAAGTGATACAGATCGGCATCGGAATCCACGCGCCAGTAATCGTCGAAACTGATATCGCCGCGTTTGTCGCACAGGTTCTTGAACGACCCCATATAACCGATGGGCGCGTCCAGCCAGACGTAGAAATATTTACCCGGCGCGTCCGGCACTTCAAAGCCGAAGTAGGGCGCGTCGCGGGAAATATCCCACTGCTGCAGGCCGGATTCAAACCATTCCTGCATTTTGTTGGCCACCTGCTCTTGCAGCGCGCCCGAACGCGTCCAGGCTTTCAGCATATCGCTGAAGGCCGGCAGGTCGAAGAAGAAATGCTCCGACTCCTTCATCACCGGCGTGGCGCCGGACACCGCCGATTTAGGATCGATCAGATCGGTCGGGCTGTAGGTGGCGCCGCACACTTCGCAATTGTCGCCGTACTGATCGGGGGATTTGCACTTCGGGCAGGTGCCTTTGACAAACCGGTCCGGCAAAAACATCTCTTTTTCCGGGTCGAACAGTTGGGAAATGGTGCGGGTCTTGATATAGCCGTTGTCTTTCAACCGATGGTAAATCAGCGTCGACAGCTCGCGATTCTCATCACTGTGCGTCGAATGATAGTTATCATAGCTGACGCCGAAACCGGCAAAATCCTGCTGATGCTCATGGTTCATTTCATCAATCATTTTTTCCGGCGCAATACCGAGCTGCTGGGCCTTCAGCATGATTGGCGTGCCGTGCGCGTCATCGGCGCAGATGAAATAAACCTGGTTGCCGCGCATTCGCTGGAAACGAACCCAAATATCTGCCTGGATATGCTCCAGCATATGGCCGAGATGGATTGAACCGTTAGCGTATGGTAACGCACAGGTTACCAATATTTTTTTCGCGACTTGAGTCATGTTGGGAATGTGCTTTTATCAGATGAAATAAAGAATTTCGATGGTAACCGATAGCGACACCCCGCGTAAACAAGCTCGGACAGTTCTGTTATGCTATGCGCATCGGTTACCACCCCCAGAATGAGAAAATAAGGAGCCGTGATGAATCCTCCATCACCCGAACAATCCACCGCCGATGTCCTGCGCGCCCAGGTCGCCCAGGTATTGGCCCGGTTTAAACACCCCACGCTTAAACGCAGCCTGACCGAACTCAAGGCGCTAAGCCACTGCGCGCTGCTGGACGGCGCGCTGCATATCGAGCTGACCATGCCGTTCGCCTGGCACAGCGCCTTTGACGAATTGAAGGAATCCGCCAGCGCGGACCTGCTGCGCATCACCGGGGCGCGGGCCATCGACTGGACGCTGGCACACAATATCGCCACCCTCAAGCGGGTCAAGGACCTGCCGGGGGTAAAAAGCGTGCGCAATCTGATTGCCGTCAGCTCGGGCAAGGGCGGCGTGGGCAAATCCAGCACCGCGGTTAACCTGGCGCTGGCGCTGGCCGCCGAAGGCGCGCGCGTCGGCCTGCTTGACGCGGATATCTACGGCCCGTCGATTCCCGCCATGCTCGGCACCAGCGAAGAACGGCCCACATCGCCCGACGGCCAGCATATGTCCCCCATCATGGCGCACGGCCTGGCCACCAACTCCATCGGCTATATGGTCACCGAAGACAACGCCATGGTCTGGCGCGGGCCCATGGCCAGCAAGGCGCTGCTGCAACTGCTTAACGACACCCTGTGGCCGGAGCTGGATTACCTGGTGCTGGACATGCCTCCCGGCACCGGCGACATCCAGCTGACGCTGGCGCAAAATATCCCGGTAACCGGCGCGCTGGTGGTGACCACGCCGCAGGATATCGCCTTGGCCGATGCGCGTAAGGGCATCGTGATGTTTGAAAAAGTCGGCGTGCCGGTGCTTGGCATCGTGGAAAACATGAGCGTGCATATCTGCAGCCACTGCGGCCATCTTGAGGCCATCTTCGGCACCGGCGGCGCCGAAAAACTCGCCGCGCAATATAACTGCGCGCTGCTGGGGCAACTGCCGCTGCATATCAGCCTGCGCGAGGACCTGGATCGGGGCCAGCCCACGGTGGTCAGCCGGCCGGACAGCGAGTTCACCGAACTCTACCGCCAGTTGGCGGGACAGGTGGCGGCGCAGCTGTACTGGCAGGGCGAGGTGATCCCCACCGAGATTTCCTTCAAGGCATTATAAGAGGGACAAACCTCTGCGCGTTTAATGTCCGACACATCAATTTACCGAATTTTCGATGTGTCGGGCCTACTCTACCTCCGGCGATGATTTTGTAAGCATTTTCTTCATGACGTGCCCAAAAAAGTACATTGTAGTAACGTTACTACAAATACAGTGCCAAGAGAGGAGGATACAAGATGAGCGTAACCTTTATATCAAGCCGGGAATTAAATCAAAACATTACCAAAGCTAAACGAGATGCTTTCAACGGTCCGGTATTTATTAAATCCCGCAATAAAATAACCCATGTCCTGCTCAGTGAAGAAGCATATCGGTGTATCACCGGTGGTCATAAAACTATTCTTGATGTGTTGTCACCACCTGATGGTGAATCGTTCGATCTTGAAACGGAACGTTTAAATATCCAAGCAAGGCCTGTCGAGTTTTGATATGTTTCTCATAGATACCAACGTTATATCCGAGCTTTTTAAAGCAGATAAGGCCGATCCCAAGGTCAGGGAATGGGCGGCAAGCAACGAACAATATGAAATGTATACTTCCACATTAGTTATAATGGAAATAGAAAAAGGGGTATTGCTAAGAGAAAGAAAAGATTTAGCGCAAGCCGCCAAACTGCGTCATTGGTTTGATCGCGTGGTCATAAAGGGTTTTCATGACAGGATCCTGGCGGTAGATGTTGCGGTAGCGCTTTGTTGCGCCAAAATGGATGTCCCGGATCCTAAGTGTATGACGGACTCATTAATAGCGGCAACCGCCATAACCAACCGTCTTACGCTCGTTACCCGCAATACCAAGGACTTCGAGTTAACCGGAGCCATGTTATTGAACCCTTGGTTGTGACTGTTACAAAACCTGCCGATCCCACTTCCACCAGGGCTACCCACTGCACAACGCCGATACCCGCCAATCGCCCTAATCCAACACCAGCAGGGTGCCAGCGTTATTTGCCATCGCCCGCGCCAGTTGCTCGCGGTCCGGCAATCCCTCGCTGTCGCCGATAACCTGGATGGCCAGCGCGCCGATCTGGTTGCCGCGGGCAATGGCCTCGTTAAGCGGCAGCCCTTCCAGCAGGGCGCTTATCACCCCCACCGCAAAACCGTCGCCCGCGCCCACGGTATCCACCACGTTTGCCACCCGCACCGCCGGCACCACGCCCCGATCGCCGCCGTCGGTTTTATAATAGGCGCCGTCGGCGCCGGTTTTGATCACCACCGCCCGCACGCCGCGCGCCAGGTAAAAATCCGCAATCGCCTCAGGCTGGTCGTAACCGGTGAGGATCAGGCCTTCTTTAATTCCCGGCAGCACATAATCCGCGCTGAACGCCAGCGCATTCAGCCGCGCCACCATCTCTTCCCGTGAGCGCCACAGCACCGGACGCAGGTTGGGATCAAAGGACACCGTCTTGCCGCGCCGTTTCATCCAGCTCGCCGCGTGCGCCGCCAGCGCATAGCTCTCAGGTGACAGCGCCGCCGCCACGCCGCTTAAATGCAGATGCCGGGCGCCGCCAAAATAGTCCTCGTCAAAATCCGCCTGGGACAGCCGGCTGGCGGCCGATCCCTTGCGGAAATACTCCACAATAGGATCGGCGCCATCGTCGGCTTTTGATTTCAGTTGGAAGCCGGTGGGGTAAAGCGGATCCTGCGTCACCGCACGCCGGTCCACGTGTTCAGCGTCGAGGGTATCGAGGATAAACCGGCCAAACGAATCCGTGCCCAGGCGGCTGACCCAGCCGGATTTCAGCCCCAGGCGCGCCAGGCCGATGGCGACATTCAGCTCGGCGCCGGCGGCGCGGCGCACGTATTGGCTCACCTCATGCAGCTCGCCGCCGGTGGTGGCGACAAACATCGCCATCGCTTCGCCAAAGGTCACCACATCCAAAGGTTGGCTGGCGGCGGGTATCATGTTGGACATAGAAAACTCCTCAAGACAAAAAGGCCGGCTGTTATCCGGCCTGGCGCGGCGGGGCATGATCTTTCGCCCGCCGTGCCGTAACGATTATTGCGCAGAGTATGGAATCGGTTCCATAAACAGGCTATCAGCTTATGGGAAAAGTTTGAAATGGATCACGATTTAATTGCGATAATAAAGAAGTGTCTCAGAACCGGGACAGGACAGGTGTTGCGGCCAGGGTAGGGAAGCCCCAAGCGCTACGGGGCAGGGTAACCACGAAAAACGGCTTACTGCGGCGTAATCTGCACCGTATCCGGCACGACCAGGCGGCCCTTGCCGTGCAAATCCGCCCGGGTATACACCCGCTGCACCGGCGCCACCGTCAAGGCAATCTGCTCCAGCAATCCCTGGGTCGGCGCTTTTTTTCCCTGCACCACCAGCAGCAGCGGCAACAGCAGCACGGCGGTAATCTGGCCGTAGGAAAGATGGCGGATGGCGGTGTGATGGGAATTCTGCATCAGCAAAAACGAGGTGCTGATGGTAAATCCCAGGGCCAGCCCGGCAATCACTTCGGATTCGGAATGGGCGTGAATAACCACGCGGGAGAAGCCCACGGTCAGCGCCAGCAGATAACCGCCGCACACCGCGGCCAATCGCCAGCGGCGGGAGGCGCGGCTGGTTAAAATCCAGATCATTACCGGCCAGATGCTGGCGGATAACGCCGAATGGCCGCTGAAACCGGTAAAGTCATATCTTCGGCTGCCCACGCCCCAGCCCATAAAGGCCAGTTTCGATACCACCACGATGGCGCCGGCGGCGCCGAACAGCAGCAGCCATTGCAGGCAGGTTCGCCGGGTATCCGCTTTCCACAGCAATAACATGACGATAAGCACCGCGCAGGGCAGCAACAGCATGCTATCGCCAAAAAAAGTCAACCAATGCCAATTCATTCAATACCGCTCAAGAGTAAAGTTAACATCCCGCTCAATACACTTTACGCAATACTTTCGCGCCGCTCCAGCATGAATTATCTTAAAAATGTGACATACATCGCGGCGAACGATTGTCCGCGCCGCCTAACGACATGTCAGATAAACGCTATTGCTGGCGTCCGCTACTCCCGCACTCTATAATTGCCGCGTCCAGCGCGCCGTTACGGCGCAGCCCTTCATTTATTATTATACCAGGCCATTTACTGTATGACTGACAAGCCTCACCAGTGCGTCATTATCGGCATCGCCGGCGCCTCCGCCTCCGGCAAAAGCCTGATAGCCAGCACGTTGTACCAGGAACTTTGTGAGCAGGTCGGCGACGAACATATCGGCATAATACCTGAGGACAGCTATTATCAGGATCAAAGCCAGTTGACCATGAGTGAACGGGTCAAGACCAATTACGATCATCCCAGCGCCATGGATCACAGCCTGCTGTTCCGGCATCTGCAGATGCTCAAGGCGGGCCAGGCCATAGAAATGCCGGTCTACAGCTATGTCGAACACACCCGCCGGCCGGAGACCATCCATCTGCGGCCCAAAAAGGTGATCATACTGGAGGGCATCCTGCTGCTGACCGACCTGCGGCTGCGCACCGAGATGAATTTCTCGATTTTCGTCGATACGCCGCTCGATATCTGCCTGCTGCGGCGCATGAAACGCGATGTCAACGAACGGGGCCGCGCCATGGACTCGGTGATGGAACAGTATCAGAAAACGGTGCGTCCCATGTTCCTGCAGTTTATCGAGCCTTCCAAGCAATACGCCGATATTATTGTGCCGCGCGGCGGTAAAAACCGTATCGCCATCGATATCCTGAAGGCGAAGATCAGTCAGTTTTTTGAATAACGCCACCCCAGGCACGGAGACAGGAAAAGATCGCGACGCGGGCGGTAATTCCCCAGCATTCAAATGGAGAGATAACGATGAGACTGTGCGACAGTGATATTGAAGCCTGGCTGGACGACGGCAGGCTGGATATCAGCCCGCGTCCGCCGATGGAACGCATTAACGGCGCCACGGTCGATGTGCGGCTGGGCAATCAATTCCGGGTATTCCAGGGCCATACCGCGGCATTTATCGACCTCAGCGGCCCCAAGGAAGAGGTCTCGGCCGCGCTCGATCGCGTCATGAGCGATGAAATCGTGCTGCCTGAAGGCGGCGCTTTCTTTTTGCACCCCGCCGAGCTGGCGCTGGCGGTCACCCTTGAATCGGTCACGCTGCCGGATAACCTGGTCGGCTGGCTGGATGGCCGCTCCTCGCTGGCGCGCCTCGGACTGATGGTGCATGTTACCGCGCACCGCATCGATCCGGGCTGGCAAGGTAGGATCGTGCTGGAGTTCTATAATTCAGGTAAGCTGCCGCTGGCGCTGCGGCCGGGCATGCTTATCGGCGCGCTCAGCTTCGAGCCGCTAAGCGGACATGCGGCGCGGCCGTACAACCGCCGCGAGGACGCGAAATACCGCAACCAGCAGGGCGCGGTAGCCAGCCGCATAGATGAGGATTAATTCCGTCAGACGCACTGTGTGGCGCAGACATTTTTGAGGATTGCATGAGAAGATTGCTGACGACGCTGATTATTTTACTGGCGGTATTGGTGGCCGGCATTACGGCGCTGGTGTTACTGATCAACCCCAATGACTTTCGCAATTATATGGTCGCCAAGGTTGAACAACGCAGCGGCTACCGGCTAAGCCTGGACCGCGATCTGCGCTGGCACGTCTGGCCGCAGCTCAGCATCCTGGCGGGGCGCATGACGCTGACCGCGCCCGGCGCCGCCGTGCCGGTGGTCAGTGCGGAAAACATGCGCCTTGATGTCCAGCTCTGGCCGCTCTTGTCGCACCAGCTTTCGGTAAAACAGGTGATGCTCAAAGGGGCGGTCATTACCATCACCCCCGACAGCGAAGCCCGCAGCCCGGAAAACGCCCCCATAGCGCCCGCCGGCACCTCCACTCCCGCGCAGCACACCGGCTGGTCCTACGATATCGCCAGTCTCAAGGTCAGCGACAGCCTGCTTATCTGGCAGCGGCAGCCGAATGAACAAATCAACCTGCGCGATGTTAACCTGGATGTGGAACAAACGGCGGCGCGGCTGGCCAATTTCAGTTTCTCCAGCCGGATTAACCGCGATCAGCGCGACGTGGCGGTCTCTTTAAGCGGCAAAGCGGATCTGAGCCATTACCCGCGCCAACTGTCCGCCAGCCTGGACCGTTTCAACTACGAGCTCCACGGCCAGGGGCTGTCGGCCGAGGGCATCAAAGGGCAGGGCACGCTAAGCGCCGACTATTCCGCCACCAACCAGACCCTCGAACTGAGCAAGATGTCGTTTAGCGCCAACGACAGCGAATTGGCGGGCCAGGCCAGCGCCAAACTGGGCGACACGCCGGTCTACCAGCTTGACCTTAACGCCAAACGCCTGAATCTGGATACGCTGCTTGGGCTCAACGCCTCCGGCGACAACGACACGCAAAACCATCACCACAGCGCCAAGCCGGTCATCGCCGCCCTCGGCCAGGATGCGCAGCCGCTGTCGGTGTTAAACAGTTTCAACGGCCAGCTCAACCTCACGGCGGATCAGGTCATCTATCACGGGCTTAACATCACCGGCTTTAAAACCCAGGCGGATAACCGCCGCGGGCACCTGGCGATCAATTCCCTGGGCGGAAAACTGGGCGACGGCGAATTCAGCCTGCCCGGCACGGTGGATACCACCGGGGCGAAACCCCATTTTCAATTAAACCCAAGCTTGAAACAGGTGGCGCTGGCGCCGCTGCTACAGGCTTTTTCGCTACCGCAGACCTTGACCGGCCGGTTATCCGTCGAGGGGCAACTGACCGGAGAAGCCTTCAGGTTCAGGGACTTTGCCGAGAACTGGAACGGCAAAGGCCGCATGGTGCTGGACGACGCCCGACTGGAAGGGCTCAATATCCAGCAGCTGATTCAACGAGCGGTAGAACGCAGCAATAATAATGTCACGGCGCAGCAGCGCAGCGAAACCTATTCGGCGGTAAAACAGCTTACCGCCGACGCCACGCTTGAACGGGGCAACCTGCGGCTGAACAACCTGGCGGGCGACTCCGAGCTGATGTCGCTTGCCGGCAACGGCGTGCTCGACCTGCCCGGCAAGCAGTGCGACGTCAACCTCAATATCCGCGTGCTCAAGGGCTGGCAAGGCGAGCCGCAGCTTACCGAAGCGCTGGTCAACACCGCCATCCCGCTGCGCGTCTACGGCCCCTGGGACAGCCTCAGCTACCAACTGCACGTCGATCAGCTGCTGCGCGACAGGCTGCAGGACGAGCTAAAGAAACGCCTGGACGCCTGGGCGCAGAAAAACCAGGAACGCACGCAGAACAAGAACGTGCAAAAACTGCTGGATAAGCTGTAACGGGGCAGGGCGCAACGGGCGCGCGCAGTCACCATGCCAGCAAAGGTATGGCCCGCGCGCAGCCGCGCCCTCCGCGGTATCAGCCGCTAAGCGTTATACTTCGTATTCAGGCAAGATTTGCGGGGTGATGCGCACCTTCAATATACGGTGGCTTTCTACTTCCAGGATTTCGAACAGGTATTGATCGATGCGCAGGGTATCGCCTTGCTTGGGAATGGCCTGGGTATGTTCCATCAGCAATCCCGCCAGGGTATGGTATTCGCGGCGCTCTTCCAGCGAAATGCCGATATAGCCCACCAGATCCTCCAGCGGCAGATAACCGTTCACCGTCAGGGTGCCGTCATCGTGCTGCACGATATCGTGGCGCGGGTCTATCTCTTCGTTTTCCAGCGGCAGGTTACCGGCAATGGTCTCCATCACGTCGCT
The DNA here is from genome assembly GCF_036398755.1 of Acerihabitans sp. NCBI lineage: Bacteria > Pseudomonadati > Pseudomonadota > Gammaproteobacteria > Enterobacterales > Pectobacteriaceae > Acerihabitans > Acerihabitans sp. The sequence goes on from NZ_DASWOM010000136.1 coordinate 11,357, forward strand.
CAGGGTGATAATGCCCTCCACCGAACCAAACTCATCGACGATAAAAGCAAAATGGGTATGCGCCTCGCGAAACTGCTCCAGCGCCAGCAGCAGCGACAGTTGTTCGGGAAACACCAGCGGCTGGCGGATAAGCGAGCGCAGATTAAGCGGCTCGTTGCGCAACTGCTGGGTCAGCAGGTCAATAACATGCACCACGCCCAACGGCTCGTTGGTGGCGCTATCGTCGGTAATGACCAGCCGTGTGTGCTGATTGTTTTCCAGCAGCGGAACAATCACCTCGGGCGGATCGCGCAAATCGATATGCTCAATATCATGACGCGACGTCATTACGCTGCTGACGGTACGCTGGGCCATGCCCAACACCCGCTCAATCATGCGCCGTTCCTGTTCGTTAAACACCTCCTGACCCTTGCCATCGCTATCGGCAATCAGGGCGGAAGTCTGCGCATCGAGCTGCGCCTCTTCATGTTTACCGTTCAGCATGCGCAGCACCGCCTCGGCGGTACGCTGGCGCAACGGCACGCTTGAGGACAAAAACCGCCGCCGGTTAAACTGCGCTAGCTGGTTTAACGCCTCGATAGCCACCGAGAAGCCGATGGCGGCATACAGATAGCCTTTGGGAATATGATAGCCAAAACCATCCGCCACCAGGCTAAAGCCAATCATCAGCAAAAAACTCAAACACAAGATAACGATGGTGGGGTGGGCATTAATAAACCGGGTCAGTACCTTGCTGGCCAGCATCATCACGCCGATGGCCACCGCCACCGCCGCCATCATCACCGCCAGGTGATCCACCATCCCCACCGCGGTAATCACCGAATCTATGGAGAACACCGCATCCAGAATAACGATTTGCGCAACGACCGGCCAAAAGCGCGCGCCCTTGCGCTGGGTCTGCACCTCTTCATCCTTGCCTTCCAGCCGCTCGTTAAGCTCCATGGTGGCTTTAAATATCAAAAACACACCACCGGCCAGCATGATCAGGTCGCGGGCGCTAAAGGGGTGCGCGGAGACGGCAAACAGCGGCGCGGTTAACGACACCAGCCACGACATCGACGCCAACAGCGCCAAACGCATCAGCAGGGCAAAGGCCAGGCCCACTATGCGCGCCCGATCCCGCAGGCTGGGCGGCAGCTTCTCGGCGAGTATGGCGATAAACACCAGGTTATCGATGCCCAACACCAGCTCCAGCACAATAAGCGTGGCCAGGCCTGCCCAAATCGTCGGATCGGCGATCCATTCCATAATCGGTCGTATACCTATATCAAAGACTAACCCAGGGGGAATGATGGGAGGTAACGCGCTAAAACTCAACCGGTGATTACAGCCGTAGACGCAAGAAGAAGGATGCCGGGGGAAAAAGAAGAAATGATATATGCACAATTCATTAGCAGTATTAATTAATATGCAACGCCTATCACTGACTTGCACCGGTAACTAACGCAAACTGGTTATTATGTAGTTGCTTTATTAATGTTAAAAGTCTGCTAAATGAACGCCCGACCAGCAAAACGGCGGTTGGATAAGAAAGCCTTATTTCTCAATCAGATCGCGCAAGAGAAGCGCAGCGGTGCTGTTTTTATAACCAATTGACGGTCCATGACTGCAAACCTGAGGGTAGTCTTATTCCTAAAACGCAGGGCAGGGGTCATCGAAACCTTGTAAAGAGATAATTAATAATTAGTATAACAATGATGAGGCATATGTTGTGCCAATTATATTATTTTTGGTCAATAAATAGGCAGGGAAAGTGCGGTTTTGTGACTGAACGCGCACAAAACAGCTTTTAGCACGAAAGCCAAGAGCAAAAAAGGACCGGAAGCCGATAAAAATGACATCCAGTGCATTGGTAGCTACAAGCCAAGGGCGGTAGCGTGCTTAAGGGCATCAAAGGCACAAGATTATTCCCCAGCCCTAAACCGGCCGGTAATTCATGGTTGATCCTACCTCTTACGCAAAAGCGATGCTTGCCCATACCGTGCTTTAACCGTCGGCGGGCGCGTGGCGGCTGCTTGATAGCATTAACAGTTGATATTTTGGTTAATAAATGACCTGATTTTTAGCTGTTCTATGATAGACAACGGTATCGGCAGACGGCCCTGAATCTTTAGCAGATAAAAAAGATTTTTTCTTGCGCGATTTTTTGCGGAATTTCGCCTATAAATTCAGCATAACGAGACAGAAGCGGCTACGCTCTATGCAGAACATGACGTGGTGCATGGGATCGCTCTGAATTAATGATTAACAGATCAAATATGTGCAGAATGTATAGGTTTATAGTTGAATTTATCTGCTATTTTTGGTCAATTAGCTGTACCGCAACCTAAGTGATGTGTTTTGCAGAGTTAGACCATGATGGCGAACGGGCAGGGGATGCGAAGTAAAACAGATGAACAGCGCTAAGTTTTGGGGCTTTTTTGGCATTAACACACTTGCGTAAGGCGATACCAAAGACATGGATACGCTTTTTACCCGAGCAACAGCGATAGTGATGATAACTCAATGATGAAAACAAAACTTAAGTTGATGCCGCTTTTGGTATCTCTCAGTGTGCTCAGTGGTTGTACAGTCTTCCCCGGCTCGAACATGACAACTCGCGGGAAAACGGTTATAAAACAAGATGATAGTGATTTTAATATTGGCAACTATGTCAATATTTTTGCAATGACTCCAGCATTGGTTGACGAGCTCCGTAGCAAGCCTATTATTGCGCAGAATAACGTTTTGCTCGACCGCGAATTACAGAATTATGAGTATCGGATTGGTGTGGGAGATGTGTTGAGTGTAGTCGTTTGGGATCATCCTGAATTAACAACCCCTGCAGGTACTTATCGAAGCTCCAGCGATTCAGGTAACTGGGTGCATTCTGACGGAACCATTTTTTATCCTTATATAGGTAAAATTAAGGTTGCTGGCCGCACTGTAAGCGATGTTAGAACCGAAATATCAAATAGGCTGTCTCAATACATTGAAAGTCCACAAGTAGATGTCAGCATAGCTACATTTAGATCTCAAAAAGCCTACGTCACTGGTGAAGTAGCCAAATCGGGAGAGCAAGCTATAACTAATGTACCACTCACGATACTTGATGCCATAAATAAAGCAGGTGGTCTCACCACAGATGCTGACTGGCGGAATGTGGTGTTAACTCACGATGGCAAGGAAGAAACAATATCGCTACAAGCATTAATGCAAAATGGAGATTTGCATCAAAATCGACTTCTGTATCCAGGTGATATTCTTTACATCCCCCGAAATGATGATTTGAAAGTGTTTGTGATGGGTGAAGTGACAAAGCAGGCCACGTTACGCATGGATCGTAGTGGCATGACACTAACTGAAGCTCTGGGCAATGCTGAAGGGATTAACCAGACAACTTCTGATGCCACTGGTATATTTGTAATCCGACCGATCAGGAATTCTGGACCTAAATCGAAAATAGCCAATGTCTACCAACTGGACCTTTCTGATGCAACGTCTTTGATTTTGGCAACAGAATTCAGATTACAACCTTATGATATAGTTTATGTAACAACTGCACCTATAACGCGTTGGAATAGAGTAATTGGACAGTTGGTTCCAACGATAAGTGGTACGCGAACCATTTCTGATGGTTCACGTAATGCAGGAGTTTGGAGCAATTGATTAATGTTTGACAAAATTTTAATCGTATGTGTCGGTAATGTTTGCAGATCACCAACAGGCGAAAGATTGATGCGGAAATATATTCCGAATAAATTTGTCGACTCGGCAGGAATAAGTGCGCTTGTGGGGAGCGAAGCGGATACAAATGCAATTAATGTTGCTAATGAACATAATATTTCACTTGCAAATCATAGCGCTAAGCAGTTGACAAAAGAACTTTGTAGAAATTTTGACTTAATATTAGTAATGGAGAAAAAACATATCGAGGCTGTATGCGAATTGGTCCCAGAGGTTAGAGGTAAAGTTATGCTTTTTGGGCATTGGACATCACAGGAAATATCGGACCCATATCACAAAAGCTTCGAAGCTTTTCAGGCCACTTACATCTTGCTTGATGCTGCTGCACGTAAATGGGCGAGTAAACTAAGTTGAATAGGGATCGTAATGTTGAATAAAAATAAATTACCCATTGCATCAGAGGATAGTGGTAACGAAGTAGACTTGGGTCGGTTAATAGGCACTGTAATCGATCATAAGTGGCTGATAATAGGCATAACTTCCTTATTTGCAACACTCGGCATTCTCTATTGCTTGTTCTCTACTCCCATCTACCAAGCGAATGCATTGGTGCAGGTTGAGCAGAACGCCAGCAGCCAAATTATGGATAATATTAGCAGCCTGTTGTCTAATGCAAAGCCTGATTCAACTGCTGAGATAGAATTGATACAGTCTAGAATGGTGATAGGCAAAACTGTTAACGATTTGGGTTTGAATGTTAATGTCGAGCAAAAATATTTTCCTATATTCGGGAAAGGTTGGGCGCGCTTAAAAAATGAAAAGCCTGGAAGAATAGCTATTTCCAGACTAAATATTCCCGATGAATTTTACAACGTACCTTTGACACTCGTCGTTAAAGATAATCAACATTATGTACTAGAGAATGACGGAAAAGAGTTACTCACTGGTGAAGTAAACAAATTAGTCGTTAAAGATAATTACTCTTTGTTAGTAAGTGGCATAGACGCAAGCCCAGGGACCACCTTTACTGTTACTCGACAGCCG
>NZ_DASWOM010000137.1:0-3900 GCF_036398755.1 Acerihabitans sp.
GTTATCCCCCTCCATCGGGCAGATCCCCAGACATTACTCACCCGTCCGCCGCTCGCCGGCTAAGTAGCAAGCTACTTGCCGCTGCCGCTCGAGTTGCCTGTGTTAGGCGTGCCGCCTGCGTTCAATCTGATCCATGATCAAACTCTTCAATTAAAAGCTTGATGCTCAAAGACTGCATCTGGTTAATCTTTTGAATTAACTGTTTGTCACTCTTCAAGACTTGTATTGTTGTGTTTCGATACGGTCTTGCGAGTGCCCACACAGATTGTCTGATAAATTGTTAAAGAGCATGCGTCAGGGAGCACTATTCTCACCTGGCGCGGGTTGCGTATATTACGCTTTCCCGTTGAAGAGTCAAGCTTTTATTTGCCCCAGCGGGGCGCTTTTCCCTTCCCGACCCGGTGTGGCGTAAGCCGTTGTTCCCGGTCAGTGGAGGCGCATTATAGGGAATTCCCACAGCGTGGCAAGCGCTAATTGCTTATTTTCAGTTGATTGGTTTAATTTTCAACAAACTGATGCGTTTCTCGGGACTTGAACCCGGATTTGCCGGTTAAACCGGCAAAATCGCGGGCAAAATCGTCCACCTGTTGCCAGTCGGTATACTCGATTTCTTTCGAGCTATCGGTTTCGCCACCGGTCATGCGCATGATCAGCTGGATCATGACACGATCGAACCAGCGATAGCGCGGATAGCGCAGCGCACCGGCGAAAACGGCGCAGCTATCCGGTCGCCAGGGCGTGGCGGCGAGAAATTTGCGCGTATAGGCGTTCGTCTGCGGCGTGCGTTTATCCGCTTTACGCGCCGTCAGGTTGACGGCGAAAAACGCGCTGGGCAACCGGTTAAGCCAGTCGAGATGCTGTTTTATAAAATCATGCAGCTCGGCGGCAAAGCGCCCATAGCGAATAGCGGCCCCGATCAGCACCCGATCATAGCGTTCCAGCTCGCATTGCCCGACCTGGCCCAGGTCGATCACATCGCAGGCTTGGTTGTCCGCGGCCAGGCATTCGGCTATATAACGGGCGATTTTCAACGTCTGCCCATCCCGGGTGGAATATAGAATCAGAGAGTGCATAACAATCCTCGGTTATTCGCGCCAGAAGGTCGGGGTAAACAATACCAGCAGGGTAAAGACTTCCAGGCGACCGAACAGCATGGTCAGGATCAGGATCCACTTCGCCACCGCGTTCATGGAGGAAAAATTCTCCGCCACCACCCCAAGACCGGGACCGAGGTTATTCAGCGTCGCGGTCACCGCGGCAAAGGCGGAAAAATTATCCACGCCGGTGGCGATAATCGCCAGCATGCTGACGATAAAGACTAATACATAAGCGGAAAAGAACCCCCATACCGCTTCCAGAATACGCTCCGGCAGCGCCCGGTTGCCGAGCTTGATAGTATAGACGGCGTTGGGGTGCACCAATCGTTTCAGTTCCCGCGAGCCCTGGAGATATAGCAACAGAATGCGGATAACCTTCAAACCGCCGCCTGTCGAGCCGGCGCAGCCGCCGATAAATGCCGCGCAGAGCAACAGAATGGGCAGAAACAGCGGCCAACGGGCAATGCTGTCGGTGGTAAAGCCGGCGGTGGTCGCCATGGAAACCACCTGGAAGAAGGCTTGATTGAGGGTTTGCAATCCGCTTTGGTAAACATTGTAGCGCCAGAGGATCAGGGTACACACCATCACCAGGATAAACTGCACGCTGATAAACATTCTGAATTCCGGATCGCGCCAGTAAACCCGCAGGTTATGCCCGCTCAGCACGGCGAAATGCAGCCCGTAGTTGCAGCCGGAAATCAGCAGGAACACCGCCACGATGGTATTAATCATCGGGCTGTTGTAATAACCGATACTGGCGTCATGGGTAGAAAATCCCCCCAGCGCGATGGTGGAAAAGCTATGGCTGATGGCATCGAAAACCGACATGCCCGCGCCCCAAAGCGCCAGCGCGCAGGCGATGGTCAGGGAGATATAGATAAGCCATAACGTTTTGGCGGTTTCGGCAATCCGCGGGCGCATTTTATTATCTTTCAACGGGCCGGGCATTTCGGCGCGATAGAGCTGCATGCCGCCGACGCCGAGAATGGGCAGGATCGCCACCGCCAGTACGATGATCCCCATGCCGCCGAACCATTGCAGCATCTGGCGATAGAACAGGATGGCCTTGGGCAGGCTGTCAAGCCCCACCAGGGAGGTGGCGCCGGTGGTGGTCAGGGCGGAAAACGACTCAAAGAATGCGTCGGTCACCGTCAGGTCGGGGTGGTCGGCAAACAGGAACGGCAAGGCCCCCACGCTGCCCAATACGGTCCAGAACAGGACCACTATCAGGAAACCTTCCCGGGATTTCAGCTCGTGTTTCTGCTGACGATTCGGCAGCCATAAAACCAGTCCAATCAGCAGGGCGAATAAAAAGGTTTGCGTAAAAGCGCTGCCGGCGCCGTCACGGTAAATCAACGCCACCAGTCCGGGAACAATCATCGTTCCCGAGAACAGCATGACCAACAGGCCGACGATACGGGTTATGGCGCGAAACTGCATTTCAGCACGATCCTTAATTTTTTATTTAACTGTAGCCGGGATTAAAGCCGTTGCGGGACAAGCATTAATGGCAATGCGCCCCGGCTGAGATCGCGCCGCTGGTGTTGACCGCCATGGACGCCGTCGCCGGCGCCCTGGGAACACAACAGGCGGGCATTATGCCAAATTCAGATTACGTGTCATGTTTTCGATCTGCTTATCCATGATAACGATATTATCCTCGATACGGATACCGCCATAGGGTTTAAACAGCTCGATGCGCCGCCAGTTGAAATGCCGGCTGAATCTGCCCTCGCGCCACGGAGCAAGCAGCGATTCAATAAAATAGAAACCCGGCTCGATGGTCATCACCATGCCCGGCTCCATCACGCGGGTACAGCGCAGGTAGGGGTAAAGGGCCGGCGGCGCCAGACGGGTGCCGCGTTCGTCCTGCAAAAAACCGCCCGCGTCATGCACCTGCAGCCCGAGCGGATGCCCCAATCCATGGGGGAGGAACGGGCCGGTGATGCCTTCGCTCACCATGGTCTCTTCATCAAGGCCGGTGACGAGATCAAATTTGGCCAGCAGCCGGGCGATACGCCGGTGCATCTGAATATGGTACTCAATATAATTGGCCCCGGCCGTCACGGTGCCGATAAGCTCTTGCTGTTCGGCGTTCATGGCGGCAACCAGTTGCGCATATTCGCTGTCTTTTTGCGCCGCGTAAGTGCGGGTAATATCGGCCGCGTAGCCATTATATTCGGTGCCGGCGTCAATTAAAAAGCTGCGCGTCTGGTCGGGCAACCGTTGATCGAGTTTGGTGTAATGCAATACCGCCGCATGTTCATTCAAAGCGATAATATTGCCGTAGGGCACGTCAATATCGCGATGGCCGGTGGCCGCCAGATAGGCAATATTGATATCGAACTCGCTCATGCCGGCCTGGAACGCCTCATGCGCCGCCCTATGCCCCATGACCGCGGTCTTTTGCGCCTCGCGCATACAGGCCAGCTCGTAATCGGTCTTATACGCGCGGTGGAAATGAAGATAGTCCAGCACCGGCTGGGGGTTCAGCTGGTTGGCTTTCAGCCCCAGGGTAGACGCCCTGTGCGGCGACGATCCGATATAGGCCGTGTTGTCGCGGCGGGCGGGCAGCAATGAGCCGATGTCGTCGGGATTGGCGAACGGGATGATATCGACGTAGGGCGTCCAAAAACTCTCGGGCAACGGCTCGACGATGTACCAGTAATCAACCGGCTTGTAGAACCAGAGTTTAGGCTTGTTGACCCCGTCGACCCACAGCCAGCAATGCGGCACGCTGATGACCGGCAGCCAGGCCTTGAACTGAGGATTGACCTTGAAAGGGTAATCGTGATCGTCCAGG
>NZ_DASWOM010000138.1:0-21149 GCF_036398755.1 Acerihabitans sp.
CTGGCACTACGGAATGGTGCGGTGAAAAGGCACTGGCGCCGAGATAGATTAAAACACTGCTGGATGCGGCTGGCACAGTGAAAGGTACGTCAGATAACTATCTATGGACAGCCAAGCTATGGGCAGCCAAGGAATGATGAAACCCTATAACCATGCAGCAAGGCATAAATATGCAGCAATAGCGATGCGCAGCGAGCGTTCAGCCCCAAAGCCTCGATCTTCACGCTCCGTGCTCCGTGCTCCGTGCTCCGTGCTCCGTGCTCCGTGCTCCATGCTCCATGCTCTATGTTTCCAGTTTCCAGTTTCCAGTTTCCAGTTTCCAGTTTCCAGTTTCCAGTTTCCAGTTTCCAGTCTCCAGTCTCCAGTCTCCAGTCTCCAGTCTCCAGTCTCCAGTCCAAGATTCATCCTGATTTTTTCCCGGTAAGTACATACCGCGAATAACCTGAAAAATTATTTTTGCCCACAGGCGATGGTGTTGACGTTGTGCCGGCATAAAGTGCGCCGGCAGCGCGCGTCCCGGCTGGATGAGCCGCCGGGAGCGGCGAAAGCCCGGCTTGCGTCTGGAACGCATGCCGGGCGGTCCAACAGCCGGGCTGTGCGATGCCGGGGACCGCGCAGCGGCGCGCGACCTGCCGGACGCGGGGAAGTCAAGAAGGGGCCGCGTGAGCCTCTTCTTGTCGCTTGCCGGCACCCGGCAATACCGATAACCACCGAACGCATGGCAAGCGAAACCCCCGCCGTGGTCACATATACCCAGCCGCAAGCCACAAGCCTTAAGCCGCAAGCGAAACCCGCGCCCAGGCCCAATAAACCTAGCCGCGCGTCCCCGCCGCCGGCAGCGGTATGTTTCTTTCCGGCGCCAGCCCTGACGCGGCAAAGCACGCTATTTACCGGCCTTGCCGATAGCGAAATGACGCCGGCGCCACATCATGGTAAAACTACCGCGCGGTCCCAGCAGCACTGAAATAAAAAATATCAGGCTGGCGGTGAGCACAATGGCCGGACCGGCAGGAATCGAGGCGTAAAACGACCACAGCAGGCCGGCCCAGGCGCTAAGCAGGCCGATAAACAACGCTATCAGCAGCGTGGCCGGCAGGCGGCCTGACCAGCAGCGGGCGGCCACCGCCGGCAGCATCATAAGCCCCACCGACATCAGGGTACCGAGGATCTGAAAACCCGCCACCAGGTTAAGCACCACCAACGCCAGGAATAAGGCATGGATCAGGCGGGGATAACCACCAAGATTAATGCGCAAAAACGCAGCGTCAAAAGCCTCGATAACCAGCGCGCGATAAACCAGCGCCAGGCAGAGCAGCGTAAAGGTGGCTATCAGGCCGACAAACAGGATGGACTGGCTATCCACCGCCAGCACGGTGCCGAACAGCAGATGAAGCAGATCGACGCTGGACCCGCGCAGGGAGACAAGCGTAACGCCCAGGGCCAGCGACCCCAAATAAAAACCGGCGAAGCTGGCATCTTCCTTTAGTACCGTCAGCGAGGTTACCCAACCGGACAGCACGGCGACCAGTAATCCGGCGATAAAACCGCCGATGCCCATGGCCATCAATGACATCCCCGACAGCAGGTACCCAATGGCCACCCCGGGCAAAATCGCGTGTGATAACGCATCCCCCACCAGGCTCATCCTGCGTAACGACAGGAACACCCCCAGCGGAGTGGAACTGAGCGAAAGGGCCAAACAGGCCACCAGAGCGCGCCGCATAAAACCAAGCGATGTAAAGGGGTCGAATAATAAATGAAAGATCATGACGCCGCCTGATTAAAAGAACGGTCTTCGAACCAGAAAGGCCGCGGCGCATCAGCTTGCGCGAGTATTTTTTCGGTCGCCCCCCAGCACGGATGCCGGCCGGACAGCTGCAGGGTTTGTGGAAAACGGCGCCTCACCAGGGCGTCGTCATGCAGTACCGCGATAATGGTATGGCCGGCCTTATGAAGCTCCTCGATAACATCCATCAACAGGGCGCAGGTAGCGCTGTCAACTCCGCTAAAAGGCTCATCCAGCAATATCAGCGACGCCTGCTGCGCCAGCAGGCGGGCAAACAGCATGCGCTGAAACTGCCCGCCGGAAAGCACCTCAATCGGACACGTCGCCATTGATTCCAGCCCGACACGTTCAAGGGCATCCCAAATGCGCGCCGTGGCCATCTTATCGATACGCCGCAGCAATCCAATCGCCGGCCAACAGCCCATGGCGACCACATCGAATATTTGTAATGGGAACTGGCGGTCCAGCTCCGATTGCTGCGGCAGGTAGGCTACGCGGGGTTTTTGCCCGGTCGCGAACGACAGGCTTCCCCCGATAGCCGGCAACAGTCCGGCAAGGGTTTTCAGCAACGTCGACTTCCCTGTCCCATTGGCACCGATAACTGCGGTCAGGCTGCCGGGTTCGAATCTACCGTTCAGGACATCGATAATCGCCTGTCCATGGTAGCCGATACTTAATTCTTCTAGTATTATCATGGTAATAAGGATGCCCAAAAAATACCCATCCAGAGAATGCACAGCAGGATAAGACCATATCCTATGCGCCGTAACCCCGAAGCGCAGATAAGATTAGTAGGTGTGGCGAAATTGATTTTGCTGTTATCAGGTCGCATGAAAAGATAAATCCAAGGAAATGTTATACTATAACATACCATGCGCAATAGGTATTGCCAACCACACCCGGGTGTTTTCTGTTAAGGGTCTGCTCGGATTTGCCGGTTTTGCAACGTATTGTCATAATTTTATGGCAATAAAGGATGAGTATTGTGGCAAGAAATGGTAAAAATAATTATATTAGCTACCATGATGGCGGAAATGAGTGTTTACCCGCTGCGTGCTGTGTGCAAATAGCTGCTTTCTAACAACCGCTTTGACTGTTGGTACCTAAAGCTACCCGCAGGTCGTTCTCGTCTTGCAATTAGTGTTAATGAAATTGCAATAGGATTAGACAGTAAGATAATGTAAGCTGATAGTGCCAAACTGCATAAGATCTTCTATCTTTATATAGGGCACATGAACGACATGGATACGTGCTCCTGTCTTAATCCCATGTCAAAGATGGCGGTAATTTGTTTAGCGTTAGGAGGGCTGATATGGATGAGTATTCACCCAAACGACACGATATTGCGCAGTTAAAATACCTCTGCGGCAATTTGTACGACGAGGGCATTGCCAGTTTGGGCGACAGCTACCATGGGTGGGTTAATGATCCCGCATCGGCGATAAATTTACAGATGAATGAATTAATTGACCATATTGCCTCTTATGTGGTGATTTTCAAGCTCAAACACTATAATGAAAGCGATCTGGTCGATCATGTCGAAACCTTCCTTGACGATACCTTTACCCTATTTAGCAGCTACGGAATCAATAATCTGGATGTGCAACGATGGCGCAAAAGCCGTTCACGGCTATTCGGAACTTTCTCAGAGACTGAACTCTGTATTTCCTGAAATAGTAAATGATATTTTAACATACGACAGAACATAAAAGGCCAATATGAACAAGATCGATTATTTAATGCGGTTACGTAAATGCAGGACCCTGGAGACCCTGGAGCGGGTGATAGAAAAAAACAAATATGAACTGTCCGACGACGAACTGGAGATATTCAACTCAGCCGCCGACCATCGCCTCGCGGAACTTACCATGGACAAACTCTATGATAAAGTTCCGGTTTCAGTCTGGAAGTATGTTCGTTAACAGCCATTAAGTGATACTTAATATCAACACTAATAAAAATTCATCTACTTATAGGTGTATTCATCACTCCTTTTTACACCCGTCTATTCCGTGTTTTGCCGCAGATTATCGCGCTACCCCGTGCAAACATGCGTTACAAGTGTGCTGACGCGTCACCGGGGAAGTCTTGGGTTTGAAATAAACACGAATAAAAATGCCATAGCAGCTATCACGGTGTAATGCCGGATAGCCAGTGCATTATATTAACAGGCGCTATTACGCAAGGTATTCTGTTTTTTGATTACCTTGGGAATATAGGGGAGGATGTTATTTCACCAGTGGACGCCATAAACATCCGTATGGCCCGCACTCTCTGTTAATTAATAACCGCGTACGGCCGCAAGGGCGATGGGCTTGCGTCACCTAAAGTTCATGCCAGGAAACGGACGGGGGTCAAAGCAGAGCCTTTTGATTGGGTGGAGGCCCCGCCAGCAACATCCCGGCACACACGTCGCCTGCTACGGCTGCTTCCTTCCGGACCTGACCGAGTTCACAAGTTAGTGTTGCGGGAGCACCAACGGGGCCTCCATTGACGGCTCGTTTTTCCCGAGCGCGGGGCATTATCAATGATGCCCCTTCCAATTGCAAGCCGATACGAAACAAGCGCTGTTTTCTTGGGCAATCGCCAGCGGCGCGGCGGGTATACCGCGGTTTAAGTGCTTTTTCGGCCAGCCGGGTTATGCCACTATGTGGCCCTGGACTTAATACACATCCTATCTATGCAACCAGATGAATGAACCTATCGATACATTTCGTCAACGGGTATTCCAGATTGTCGACGCCATTCCCTGCGGCCGCATCGTCACCTATGGCGATGTGGCCCGGCTCGCGGGATCGCCGCGCGCCGCCCGGCAGGTGGGCGGCATACTCAGCCGGTTGCCCGCGGGCAGCAGGCTGCCATGGCATCGGGTGGTCAACCGTCATGGGGGGATATCCCTTCCCGGAGCAGGCTTCACGCGGCAGAAAACCGCCCTGGAAGCGGAAGGGGTGGAATTTGGACCCGGGGACGTAATCGAATTGTCGCGCTATCGCTGGGTATGGTGACGCACGTCCGATGACGTAAAAAAACGCCCTTTACGCAAGGGCGTCTGATTCGATAGCCAGCAGGCGTTACAACTGATTTGGCGCGGGAACGCTGCTTGACGGCGCCACTTGGGTGGGAGACGTCAGCGGCACGGTAGAGGCCGCCGCGGGCCGCGTCGGCATGGCGACGGCTTCCACCGGCACCAGCGTCAGATCCTGTTTGGTGCCGCCATTGTTGATAACCGACTTCACCTGTTCGGTAATAAACATCAGCCGTCCGTCGACGGTTATCGCCGCGCTCAGCAGGATGCGCGCATTGGGCTGGATTTGCGCCGGATTGAACGGCAGCACGAAGCTGAACGGCGCCTGTTTTCCTTCGGTGCGTACCACACGTTGCGCAATAACGGTTGACGGCGTATCGCTTATCGAGGCATCGGACAGCGTTACGGTCAACACCGCGTCCGGAGGCAATGCGATACGTTGCCTGATCCATACGGTACCCGATACGCTGGGTTGCCTTAAGGCCTCCGCTTGCTCAGCGGTACCCGGGGTTTTGAACGCCGGGGTAGCCACATGATGACCTTTATCAGCGCACCCCGCCAACGTGACCGCCAGCGCGGCGCCGGCTACAACTTGCCAGAGTTTCATATTTAACATCTCCTTCTTATTATTAGCTCATCATTTCACCGGTACTGAGTGACGGTGAAGTCGTGGTGGCTGAACCACCTAAGAATTTAATCATGGCACAGGATCCTGATATTTTCCTGTCGGTTGCATTCGCGCAAGCCGCATTTGCGCTTATGCTCTTTGCAAGCAGGTCGTCATTTCCGGCATAGTAGCCGGCGAACCCTTTGCTACAGGAGCGTATATATGACCCGCAAACTTGATCTTCTGCTAAACCTGATAAAACTCGAAACGAGGGAAGAAGGTCTCTTTCGCGGTCAAAGCGAGGATTTGGGCCTGACCCGGGTTTTCGGCGGCCAGGTGGTGGCCCAGGCATTATATGCCGCGCGGCAAACGGTGCCGCGCGCGCGGCACGTCCATTCCTTTCACAGCTATTTTTTACGTCCCGGCGATGTCGGCCAGCCCATTGATTACCACGTGTCCGTGCTGCGCGACGGCAACAGTTTCAGCGCCCGCCATGTCAGCGCCATCCAGCGGGGCCAGCCGATATTCTATCTTACCTCGTCGTTTCAGGCGCAAGAGGCGGGGTTTGAACACCAAAGCGCCATGCCCGAGGTGCCGGGCCCCGAGGGGTTGCCCTCGGAGCGGGAAATCGCGCTGACGCTGGCAGGCCAGCTACCCGAGCCGCTGCGGCGCAAACTTATCGGTGAGAAACCCATTGAAATGCGCCCGGTCGTTTTCCATAATCCCTTCAAAGGCGCCGTGGAAAAACCGGTGCGCCATGTTTGGCTGCGGGCCGCCGGCCGTCTGCCCGACGACAGGGAATGCCATCAGTTCCTGCTGGCCTACGCCTCCGATTTCAACTTCCTGCCGACGGCGCTCCAGCCGCATGGCGTGGGATTTTTCGAGCCAGGCATGCAAATCGCCACCATCGATCATTCCATGTGGTTCCATCGGTCTTTCCGCTTCGACGATTGGCTGCTATACGCCATTGAAAGCCCCTCCGCGTCCGGAGCAAGAGGTTTTGTGCGCGGGCAGATTTTCCGCCGCGACGGTGTGCTGGTCGCCTCGACGGCGCAGGAAGGGGTCATGCGCCACCACGCCGCGTGACTTCGGCGGCGGGCCCGGCGAAACGCGGCGTGGTGCGTAAATCGTAAATGCAGACAGGGGCGATCAATCGCCCCTGTCTGTTTTCCTTGGTGCCGGCTTATCGTGTCCCGGCGGCGGGATAATTATTCGTTATAAGCATTTTCGCCATGGCTGTTGACATCCAGGCCTTCGCGTTCCTGTTCTTCGGAGACACGCAGACCCACCACCATATCGGCGACCTTGAAGCCGATAAAGGCCACGACGCCGGACCAGACCAGACAAACGATCACGCTGAACAGCTGAACCCAGAGCTGATGCCCCATGGTAACGCCCTGTGCGTAACCCACGCCGCCGAGTGAGGCGGAAGTGAAGACGCCGGTCAGCAGACAGCCTACGATACCGCATACGCCATGCACGCCGAATACGTCGCACACATCGTCCACCCGCAGCCATTTCTTCAGGGCAACCACACCCCACAGTCCGGCCACGCCGCCCACCAGGCCAATCACCAACGCGCCACCGACGCCGACGGTACCGGCGGCGGGAGTGATGGCGACCAGACCGGCGATACAACCTGAACAGGCACCCAGTAAAGAGGGTTTGCCGCGCAGCATCCACTCGACGAACACCCACGACAGGATAGCGCCGGCGGTAGCCATGACGGTGTTGAGGAAAGCCAGTGCCGCGATTTCATTAGCGGCGCTGGCGGAACCGGCGTTAAAGCCAAACCAGCCCACATACAGGATCGCGGTACCGGTAAAGACCATCGGCAGGTTATGCGGTTTAAACGCTTCCTTGCCGAAGCCTGAACGTTTACCCAGCATATAGGCGCCAACCAAACCGGCGCTGGCCGCGTTGATATGCACCACAGTACCGCCGGCGAAGTCCAGAGCGCCCTGCGCCGCCAGATAACCGCCCGCCCACACCATATGCGCCATCGGCAGATAGGAGAACGTCAGCCATATCACCACAAAAATCAAAACCGCGGAGAAACGGATACGTTCCGCCAGCGCGCCGACGATAAGTCCGACTGTGATACAGGCAAACGAGCATTGAAACGCGACGTGGATCAGTTGATAGAATGTGCCCGTCAGCGCGGTCAGCTCAATATTCTTCAGCATGGTCCAGCCGAAGCCGCCGAAGAAGGGGTTACCCTCGCTAAAGGCCAGGGAATAGCCGTAAATCAGCCACAGCACGCACACCATGGCAAAGGTGACCGCAACCTGGGTCAACATGGACAGCACGTTTTTGGCGCGCAGCAGGCCGCCGTAAAACAGCGCAATCCCCGGTAAGGTCATAAACAGCACCAATGCGGTGCTTATCATCATAAAAGCGTTGTCGGCCTTGTCAGCAACAGGCGTTGCGGCCATGGCCCATGTCGGCAACAGTGCCACTGCGCCCAGGCCGGTCAATGAGACAAGTTTCTTCATTTTCATCCATCCCTATCCACAAAATTCGCGCTGGTGTCGTTAAAGTGCTGCTTCGTCGGTTTCACCGGTACGAATCCGGATAACCCGTTGTAACTCAGCAACAAAAATCTTTCCGTCGCCGATTTTACCGGTATACGCCGCTTTACTGATGACATCGATAACTTCATCAAGCTGATCGTCGGCAATGGCGATATCAATTTTTACCTTGGGCAGGAAATTCACGCTGTATTCAGCCCCGCGATACAGTTCGGCATGGCCCTTTTGCCGTCCAAAGCCTTTGACCTCGGTGACCGTCAGCCCTTGGATGCCCACAGCAGAAAGTGCTTCACGCACATCTTCTAATTTAAATGGTTTAATCACCACGGTTACCAGCTTCATATGTTCCCCCTCAAGAATTTGGATCCGAACTTGCAATCGCTACGCCTGAGTAAAGCAAAGCATGTGCCACAAATGTTTTGAAATAGAAATTTACCGTTCGTCGCCCGCCAATACAGCAAACGCCGCCCAGCGCGTCATACGGGCGCCGGCGGCGCGCAGAAAAACACCGGCGGCGCGCACCATGACGGTGCGCGCCGCCAGATAACGGTGCAGAGGGGGGACATATCGCTATCGGGATGCTCAATCCCGGTGCGCGTTGCGGTTAACCGCTTACCGGCAACGGCGCAGACCAGGGTGAACACCCCTGAGCCGACGTTGGCCGCCGCGCCGGGTATCGTCAGCCGTGGCGCGCGCCGGCGACCATCACATCGGCGGCAAGCGCCTTGCCGGCCTGCTGGAGTTGGTACATCTGGAAATAGCGGCCCTGTTGTTTTAACAACCCTTCGTGCGATCCCCGTTCCACCGCTTCGCCCCGGTGGAGTACCAGTATTTCATCAGCCTCGACGATGGTCGACAATCGGTGCGCGATAACCACCAGGGTCGTCTGCTGGCGGATGGCCGCCAGCGCGAGCGAAATCGCCTGCTCGGTGCCGGAATCGATATTGGCCGTGGCTTCGTCGAGGATCAGGATTTCCGGCGTCAGCACCAGGACCCGTGCCATGGCCAACAGCTGTTTTTGCCCGACGGAAAGGGTATTGCCCTGTTCGCCAAGCTCGGCATGGATGCCGCCCGGCATGGCCCTGACCAGCGCCGCCAGCTGCACCTGCTCCAGGGCGCGCCACGCTCTGGATTCGGAGATATCGCGCCCCAGGGTAATATTGAGGAATACCGTGTCCGCCATGACCACCGGATCCTGCTGGACGATGGCGACCCCTTGTCTGAGCACCCGATGCGTCAGGCTGGCGATTGGCCGGCCATCGAGCAGTAATCCGCCCTGGCTGAGGGGATAATAGCCCATGATTAAATTGGCCAGCGTGCTTTTACCGCTGCCGGTATGCCCCACCAGCGCGATAAAGCGCCGCGACGGCACCGTGAGCGAAATATGCCGTATTACCGGCGTGCCGGCGCGATAGGAAAAGCTGAGATCGCGAATATCGATACGTCCGCTTTTCAACGGCCGGTCGTCGTCGCCGTACCGCTGCCGGTCGCCATCCATCAGTTCGAAGATGCGTTCGCCCGCCACCACCGCCTGCTGCAGCATGGATTGCTGGGTGGTGAGCTCAATCAACGGTTCATTCAGCCGGCCGAGATAATTGATAAAGGCATACAGTACCCCGACCCCGACGCTGCCCTCCGGACTGAAGCCGAACAGCATCAGCAAACCGCACAATACCAGCGCCGACAGCAGGCTAAGCAGTGGGCGCAGTAAAAAGCCCTCCAGGCGCAGGGTTTGCATGCGCGCCAGGTAATGGGCGTGGCTGGCATCCGCCAGCCGTTGACCAAAACGCCCCTGCTGGCGGAACTGCTGGATGACGCTCATGCCGCTTATCGCTTCATTAAAGCCGTTGTTGATATCCGCCAGGTAGGCGCGCAGGCGACGCACGATAGGCGTACTGAAGTGCTGGTATATCATCATCACTATCGCCACCACCGGGAAAATCACCATCGAAATGGCGGCCATGCGCCAGTCCAGCATAAACATCGCGATAAGCATCGCGCCCACCAGCGCGATGCAGCGCAGCACCGTCGCCATCACCGTGACGTAGAGATCCTTCACCACCTCGGTGTCGTTGGTCACACGCGAGATAAGCTGGCCTACCGGCTGGGTATCAAAGGTGCTCAATGGCTGGCGCAGCGCGGCGTCCATCACCTCGGTGCGCAGTTGCTGCACCACGTCGAGCGCCGTTTGGTTGAACAGCAGCGCCTGGTAATAGCGCAGGGAGGCGGACACCATTTGCAAGGCGATATATCCCAGCGCCAGTCCGGTCACCAGCAGCGGCGGAAAGATTTTCATCGGCACGACGCGATCGATAAAAAAGCTGATGAGCACCGGACCGGCGACTTCCGCGCCGGCCGCCAGCCACAGCATAATCACCGCCAGCGTCAATGGCTTGCGGTGAGGCCGGCTATAGGCCAGCAGTCGTTTCAGGGTTGGCCACAGGGTCTGCCATTTACGCATCGGCCGCCTCCTGTCCGTCCGGATCGGCGCTGAGCGCCGCCTCCAGTTGCTGGTAACGGAACATATCGCGATACCACCCCTCGTCCTGCAACAACTGCTGATGCCCGCCCCGCTGGGCAAGGGTGCCGTGGCGCAGCACCACGATTTCATCGGCCGCGCTCAGCGCCGACAGCCGGTGGGCGGTGATAATCAGGGTGCGTCCCTCGCCCCACTGCCTGAGATTGCGCAAAATGGTATGTTCGGTTCGCCCGTCCACCGCGGACAGCGCATCGTCGAAAATCAGGATTTCCGCGTCCAGCAACAGGGCGCGGGCGATGGACAGACGCTGTTTTTGCCCCCCGGACAACATCACGCCCCGTTCGCCCACCTCGGTTTCATAGCCCTGCGGCAGCCGCAGGATATCCTCATGCACGCAGGCAAGCGTTGCCGCCCGCTCGATATGTTCACGGGTGGCGTCGGGCCGGCCGAGGGCGATATTGCGCGCCACGGTATCGGAAAACAGAAACGGCGTCTGGCTGACCACCGCCAGGCGGCCGTGCCACTGATCAAGGGACACGTCGGCCAGGCTCATGCCGTGGAAACGTATTTCGCCTTGGGTGACGTCGAAATGGCGCTGCAGCAGCGACAGCAAGGTGCTTTTACCGGCGCCGGTCGGCCCGCAGATCCCCAGCACCTTTCCCGGCGCCAGCCGCAAACGGATATGCTCAAGCGTCGGCTGAGGCGTGCGCGGATAGCTGAAACTCTCGACGTCAACCTCAAGCACGCCGCGCCCGGCGGGAAGACTGCCCTTGCCGTCCATCACCTGCGGGGCTTCGTCCAGGGTTTGGCGGATGCGGCTATAGGCGGCGCTGCCCCGCTCGACAATATTAAACATCCAGGCTAACGCCAGCATCGGCCAGATCATCAGGCCCAGATACATGATAAAGCTGGTTAACTGTCCAAGCGTCAGCTGGTTGTTCATCACCATCCAACTGCCGCCGCCGATGGCAAGCAAATTGGAAAAGCCGACGGTCAGGTAAATGGTCGGGTCGAAACGCGCGTCGATGCGCGCCACCCGCATATTTTTCGCGCCTGCGTCGGCCGCCACCTGTACAAAGCGGTCCGACTGGTATTCCTCCAGACCAAACGCCTTGATCATGCGGATGCCGGTCAGGCTTTCCTGTGTTTGGTTGTTGAGCGAGGAAAACGCCGCCTGGGCGGTTTTAAACCGCCGGTGCAGCTCATCGCCGTTATGTTTGATCATCAGGGCCATGACCGGCATCGGCAGCAGCGACAGCATGGTCAGTTGCCAACTGATTTGCACGCTCATCACCACCAGCACCGACAGGCCCATTACCAGCGAGTCCACCAGGGTCAACACCCCTTCCCCGGCGGCGAATACCACGCGGTCCACATCGTTGGTGGCGCGCGCCATCAGATCGCCGGTGCGGTGGCGCAGGTAGAATCCCGGCTGCTGGCGGCTGAGCAAATGATAAAAACGCGCGCGCAACTCTACCGCCAGCTTATACGAGGCGCCAAACAACAGCACACGCCAAACGTAGCGCAGCAGGTATACCAGTACGGCGGTAAGCGCCATGGCCCCAAGCCACATCATGATCATGCGCGTGGAGGCCCGGTGTTCCGTCACGCCGTCGACAATCACCCCGACCAGTTTGGGTGGGATAAGTTGCAGTATGGCGATGACGATCAAAAGTAACACCGAACCCAGATAGCCCCGCCATTCGCGGCGAAAATACCAACTTAATTGTGCAAATAATCTCACGCAGTAATATTCCAGACTTATTAGAGGAAACCCGCCGCGGGGAAAGATCAATTATAACGGCAATACGGTGGTATTTTTGATTTGTTCCATCGCGAAACTGGAGGTCACGTCGATAAGGCCGGGTACGCCGTTCACCAGACGCTTATAAAAATTGTCGTAGCTTTTCATATCGCTCACCACCACCTGCATCAGGTAATCATACTCGCCGGCCATGCGATAAAACGCCAGCACTTCCGGCATCCCTTTGACCTGCGCCACAAACGTCTGATACCAGTCACTATTATGCTGTTGGGTTTTAATCAACACAAAGGCGGTTAATGCCAATCCCAATTTTTCATTATCCAGCAGCGCCACCTTGCCGCGCACGATACCCGCCGCCTCCAAACGCTTAAGCCGCTTCCAGCAGGGAGTCGACGTCAGGTTAACCGCATCCGCCAGCGCCTGGAGCGAAAGCGTGCAGTCTTGTTGTAGCAATGAGAGCAAAGCGCGGTCTGTTTTATCTAACATAAGCCGTTTTTGGAGAAAATATTTCTCTTATAAGACGCTAGTCGAGGGAAAATGGCAATTTTTTTTCACTTGATCCTCGTTATGCTATGGCTTCACATTATTAAGGATAATCATTATGACCGCGCCATGGGTGAAACAGGCCATCAGCGAGATTCAATCGGATTTCCAACGCTCCGCCGATACGCACTTGATCCGGTTTCAGCGGCCGGCGTTCCCCGGTATTTTTTTCTATTTAAAAGATGAAAGCACCCATCCCTCGGGCAGCCTCAAGCATCGCCTGGCCCGCTCGCTGTTTTTGTATGGCCTGTGCAATGGCTGGATCAAGCAGGGCACCACTATAATCGAGGCATCCTCCGGCAGCACGGCGGTTTCGGAAGCCTATTTTGCCCGGCTGCTCGGCCTGCCGTTTATCGCCGTCATGCCGGAATGCACGGCAAAACGTAAAATAGAGCAAATTGCCTTTTATGGCGGCCGCTGCCATTTTGTCGAGCACAGCGCCATGATCTATGACGAAGCGAAAGCCCTGGCCCAAACGTTGAACGGCCATTATATGGATCAGTTTACCTACGCGGAACGCGCCACCGACTGGCGCGGCAACAATAATATTGCGGAAAGCATTTTCCGCCAGATGACGCGGGAACCCTTTGCCGAACCCGATTATATCGTCATGAGCGCCGGAACCGGGGGCACGTCGGCCACGCTTGGGCGCTATATCCGTTACCAGGGCCATGATACCCGGCTGGTGGTGGTCGATCCGGAGAATTCAGTCTTTACGGATTATTTTCATCACCGGGACGCGGCGCTCACCGCAAGCGTAGCCAGCCGAATAGAAGGCATCGGCCGGCCGCGCGTGGAGCCCTCGTTTATCGCCGATGTGGTTGACGAAATGATCAAGGTACCCGACGCCGCCAGTATCGCCACGCTCTACTGGCTTGAGCCCATCCTCGGCCGCCGCGTGGGGGCGTCCACCGGCACCAATATGTGGGGTGCGCTGCGGTTGGCTACCCGTATGCGGGATGAGGGGCGCCGGGGCGCCATCGTCACGCTATTGTGCGACGGCGGGGAACGCTACCATGACACTTATTATCAGAAGGCGTGGGTGCGCGAACATATCGGCGATCTGCGTCCCTGGCAAAACGCGTTGGCGACCCTTTAAACGCGCGAAAGATGCCAAATAGCCACGGAGGCGTTACCATAGAGTCCGTGGCTTCTTAAGTTGGATAATGAAATGACACAAGCGGTGGTGGTTTTTAGCGGCGGGCAGGATTCAACCACCTGCCTGATACAGGCGTTAACGCAGTATGACGACGTGCACTGCGTCACCTTTGATTATGGCCAGCGGCACCGGGCTGAAATCGACATAGCCCGGGCCCTGGCGCTCAAGCTGGGCGCCCGCGCGCACAAAATCATCAACGCCGGATTGCTGAATGACTTGGCGGCCAGCAGCCTGACGCGGGATAATATCCCGGTGCCCGCTTTTGACGGCGCCGCCGGTGACGCCTTGCCCAGCACCTTTGTGCCGGGCCGCAACATTCTGTTCCTTACGCTTGCGGCCATTTATGCTTATCAGGTGGGCGCGGGCACGGTGATTACCGGTGTTTGCGAAACGGATTTCTCCGGTTACCCCGACTGCCGCGATGAATTCGTCAAAGCGCTGAACCAGGCCGTAATCCTGGGCATGGCCCGCGATATCCGTTTTGCCACCCCGCTGATGTGGCTTAATAAAGCCGAAACCTGGGCGCTGGCTGATTATTACCGGCAATTGGATCTGGTGCGTAACGAAACCCTGACCTGCTATAACGGCATCAAGGGAGATGGCTGCGGAACCTGTGCGGCATGCCATCTGCGCGCCAAGGGACTGGCGGACTACCGGCAGCATAGGGAGAAGGTAATGGCGGCGATGAAAGCCAAAACGTCGCTGGCATAATCATGCGCCGCCCGGTCATGGGAAGCGTGGTTATGTTTTGTGGCGACATGGCGTGAAGGTGTGAAGGTGTGAAGGAAGGCCATTAAGCGGACAGGCCGATTCACCAAATGCTGTTTGGAATCAGAGGGCGTTTGTAACCCTCAGATCCTAAGTGCTTTTTGCTAAGACCGCGGTTAAAAAGACGACTCAGTCAAATTGCGTCCGCTTACTTTTTCTTTGATTTTTTTTTAGTGTTGGTATTGAGCAGCGCGCGCAGTTTTTTGACTTCACCGGAAGTAAAAGGCTGTTCGGTGATTTCCAAGGTATGTTGGTTATCGACATCGGCGGCGACATGCTGTTTCTGCGCAGATTTTTTTGCCTGCACCTTTTCCTTTGCCTCAAGCTCGTCTTCAGCCTGAATCTCATCCGCGCCGTCCAGGCTGCGCTCCAGCCTTTCGCTGATTTCCGCACTCATGGAAACGCTTTTACTCGCGGCCAAGGACTTTAATCTTTCCTTTAGCTCGAGAGGTAATTTAATCGTTAAATTAGCTGTCTCACTCATAGTGCTTTCCTATTGATAGAAGTGTCACTAACTTAGGAAAGATATGGCCTGATGTCCACACTGTCACAAAAATTTAATATTCGGTTGCCGCCAGGGACCGGGATTCCACGCCGGGACTGTTTTCCCTGGCGTTGAAACCCGGCCGTCATATCACTTTTTACATCCGTGCTTATTCAAGGACGATTAACTCCTTGATATGGGACAGGGTAGAAGGCCCGATACCTTTTACTTCCGTCAGTTGATCGACTTGGGTAAAAGGCCCCTTTGCCTCACGGTAGTCGATAATGGCCTGCGCTTTCTTAGGCCCGATGCCTTTCAGGGCGCTCACCATATCTTCCGCCGAGGCGGTATTGATATTGATTTTATCGTCGGCGAAGTCATCGGTTTGAGTACTTTTTTCCTGAGTATTTTGATCCTCGTTTTTTTTATCGCCGGTCTCCGCCGCCGTCGCCTTTGCCCCGACATCCCCACCTTCATCAGCGGCGTCTTCCCTCGTCGCGTCGCCTGATGCGTCCAAGGCCGGCGGGCTGGTGGTCTCAGCGTCGCCCTCACCGCTGCTTTCGCCGCCGCCATCGCCATGCTCAGCGTCGGTAAGCTTGCTTATGGCGCCGGCACGCTCTCCGCCGCCGTCCGCGGGAACCTTAGCGGTCTTGTCCCCTGTGTCGTTGATGGTCTGGACTATGGCATCGTCGGTATTATCCTCGTTTGCGACTGAACACCAGGCGATACCCGAGAGCGCGAACAGGCCGGTCAGCAACGCCAGGCTTAGGGTGCGTTTCATTGGAATTTTCATGCGATGACTTCCTTGTGATTGCTTGTCATAGGTGGGATAAAAAAATCGCTTCATGCCCTTAGTTACCGGCACGGCAGGCAGATTGCCTTAGCGGCGTCCCCACGACAACCCGGGAAGTTCAACTACGCAAAAGGCCGCGAAAGCGGCCTTTATTTATTACATTTCGTTCAGCGTTTTTATGAGCGCTATTGCATTTGCGCGCCGGTGCCCATCTTGATTTTGGCTTCAGTGCGCAGGTTATTGAGCAGCGCGTCAAACGTCACGCCGGTCATACCCTGGCTAAGCTGGCTGACCACCTGCCCGCGCTGCTGGTCGTCAAGCTGGCGCGGCGCCACCTTATCGAGCGCCACCAGGACGATATCGCCTTGGTCATCATCCGACAGGCCGTAGGAAGAGGCGTTCGGCTGCGGATGCGGCAGCGTGAAAATAGCCTGGGTCAAGCGATCGTTCTGACGCGTTGAGTCAAAGGTTTTCACCTCGCCAAAGCTCAGGCCGGCGGCTTTCATCGCCTCATCGCCCTTGCCCTCCTTAAGCGCCGCCAGGATTTTCTCGGCGTCGATCCGGGCCTGCTGCAGCGCCTTTTGCCGTTTCACCTGCTGTTCGACCTGGACGCGCACTTCGTCCAGGGGTTTGGTGCTTTCCGGTTGATGGCCGGCCAGGCGCAGGACAAACGCCCGATCGCCGTCGGCGGTAATCACATCGGAGTTGTTGCCGGGCGCGCCGTTGACGCCCAGCAGCGAACCGCCGAACAGCACCTGTTTCACGGCATCGCTGTTCAGCGCTTCCGGTACGGCGTCGCGGGTAAACCAATCGGTTTGCACCGCTTTAATGCCCGCGGCCGTTTCGGCCGACGCCAGGGATTCGTTATCATTGCTGGCCGCGTCGCTGACCTTTTGCTGCAGGGCGTAGTACGCATCGATGGCTTTTTCCTGTTTCACTTTCGCCGCCACGCCGTCATGGACAGCGGCCAGCGGTTTCACCTGCTCGGGCTGGATGTCCGTTAGCCTGGCCACCAGGAAACCGACCGAAGAGGTAATCACACCGGACAATTGCCCTTTTTCGGTGAGGTTGGCCTGTTTCAGTTCGTCCACCGTACCGTCAGCATCCATCCAGCCGATGTCGCCGCCGTTTTTCGCGGAAATAATATCGGTGGAGCGTTGTTTGGCCAGGGCGGTAAAATCGGCGCCTTTTTGCAGTTCCGCCAGGATAGCCTGGGCATCGGCATCGGTTTTGCTCTGGATGATGGCGTAGCGCTTACGCCCCGGCTGGGTAAACTGGTCTTTATGCTGATCGTAGTAGGCCTGGATTTCCTGTTCGCTCACCGTGGTATGGGCCTGCATCGAGGCGGCGTCCAAAGCGATATAGGACACTTTGAACGACTCGGGCTGAACGTAGGTGCTTTTATTCAGGTTGTAGTGGTTCTGGATCTCTTCAGGGGAGGCGGTCTGGCCGGCGAGCAGCGCGTTGATATCAAGCGTGGCCAGGCGCGCCTGGCGTTCCTGGATGGCCAGCGCCAGCAGCCGGTTGGTTTCTTCCGGCAGCAGGAAACCGGTGCCGCCCAGCCCCTGGATCAGCTGCTGCGTCAGCAGCTGTTTGCGCATCAGCTGCGCGTACTGATCCGGCGTCAATCCCATGCTGGCAATGATTGAGCGATATTTTTCATTGTCGAAATTGTTGTTGGTGCGAAACGCCGGAATGGCAAAGATAGCCTCCTTGACCTGCCGATCGCTGACGGCGAGGCCCAGGGTTTGCGCGTATTGATCCAGCAGGGTCTCATCAATCAGCTGCGACAGCACCTGGCGCCGCATCTGGAGCATGTAGCCGTCATTGGCGGCCAGGGCCGAGAAACTGTCTCCCAGCGACTCCTGCTGGCGGTTGCGCTCGTTTTGTACCGCCTGCTCAAGCTGGGCACGGCTGATTTGCTGGCCGTTCACCTTCGCGGCGTAATCCCCGCCGCCGCCAATCAGATAGTTGCCTACCCCGGTCAGCACGAAGGAAATGGCGACAATGGCCAGAATAATTTTGAGCACGACGTGATTGGCGGCCGCGCGTAAATTGTCCATCATAGTGTGACAACACTCCGCTGTAATATGAATGAAACCTTTGCGCCGGCAGTAAGATCCGCCTTCATGCCGTAGCTCCGAGAGCCGCTGCGCGCTAAAGCTATTCCTCTGACCGCCGGAATCCGCAACCGTCAGGGAAAATTAAAAACAAAAAAGGCACATCAAAAAAGATGCGCCTTGTATTCTACCCTACCCGTTCTCCTGCGTCAGGTAATAGTTTGACGCGAAAAACAACGGTGCAACAATTAGTTGACAGCGTCCTTCAACCCTTTGCCGGCACGGAAACCGGGTACCTTGGCAGCCGGAATACTGATTTCTTTACCGGTTTGAGGATTACGGCCGGTACGGGCTGCACGCGCGCGCACCGTAAAGGTGCCGAAACCGACCAGTGCAACATCATCTCCCTGCTGCAGCGTTTCGGTTACGGAACCAATAATGGCGTCCAGTGCACGTCCGGCAGCCGCTTTGGAAATATCAGCACCTGCGGCAATTTTGTCGATCAGTTGTGACTTATTCACTCTTTCATCCCCTCTTGAATTCTCTCGTCGCGGTGGAATTTTCCTTAAACGCGACAGCGCAGCTGTTATATCAAGCCTGTTATTTCATGGCAAGCCAAAGCCGGATACCGACCCGGCCCGCCAGCTACCTAACTTAACGGTACAAAAAAAGGCTGGCAAGTGGGATTTCACCTGTCAGCCCGTTTTTTAGCGGTATATGTTACTTCAGGCGCTTATTTTGCCGCCGCGGTGGCGATTTCCATACCAAAAGGCGCATTCTGCAAGGCCAGGGTCAACACTTCGTCAATGCGCTGAACGGGATGGATATCCATATCGTTAATCACATTCGCCGGCATATCTTCCAGATCGCGTTTATTCTCGTAGGGGATCAACACGGTCTTGATGCCGCCGCGATGCGCCGCCAGCAGTTTTTCCTTTAATCCGCCGATGGGCAACACCAGGCCGCGCAAGGTGATTTCTCCGGTCATGGCCACATTGGCTTTCACCGGATTGCCGGTCAGGCAGGACACCAGCGCGGTACACATGGCGATACCGGCGCTCGGGCCATCTTTTGGCGTCGCGCCTTCCGGCACATGGACATGAATATCGCGTTTCTCGTAAAAATCGTTACTGATGCCCAATTTATCCGCCCTGGAGCGCACCACGGTCAGCGCCGCCTGGATAGACTCCTGCATGACTTCCCCCAGCGAACCGGTATAGGTCAATTTCCCCTTACCCGGCACGCACGCGGTTTCGATGGTCAGCAGTTCGCCGCCCACTTCGGTCCAGGCCAGGCCGGTAACCTGCCCCACCCGGTTCTCGCCCTCGGCGCGGCCGTAATCGAAGCGCTGGACGCCCAGGAAATCCTTGAGATTATCGCCGTCGATACGGATGTGCTTGACGCTTTTATCCATTAACAGCGTCTTGACCGCTTTACGGCATAATTTGGAAATTTCACGTTCCAGGTTACGCACGCCCGCTTCACGGGTGTAGTAGCGAATGATGCCTACCAGCGCGCTGTCGTCGATGGTTAATTCGCCGGCCTTCAGCGCATTGCGATCGAGCTGTTTTTGCAGCAGGTGTTCGCGGGCGATATTCAATTTTTCATCTTCGGTATAACCGGACAGCCGGATCACTTCCATACGATCGAGCAACGGCGCCGGTATATTCATCGAGTTGGACGTCGCGACAAACATCACATCGGACAGATCGTAATCCACTTCCAGATAATGATCGTTAAACGCCACGTTTTGCTCGGGGTCCAGCACCTCAAGAAGGGCGGACGCCGGATCGCCGCGCATATCCGACGACATCTTGTCGATTTCGTCGAGCAGGAACAGCGGGTTTTTCACGCCGACCTTGGACATTTTCTGGATAAGCTTACCGGGCATGGAGCCGATATAGGTACGACGGTGACCACGGATTTCCGCTTCGTCGCGCACCCCGCCCAATGCCATACGCACGTACTCGCGCCCGGTGGCCTTGGCGATGGACTGCCCCAGCGAGGTTTTACCCACCCCCGGCGGCCCCACCAGGCACAGGATCGGCCCTTTTATCTTGCTGACCCGGCTTTGCACCGCCAGATATTCAAGAATACGGTCCTTGACGCGTTCCAGGCCATAATGATCCTTGTCCAGCACTTCCTGGGCCTTCACCAGGTCTTTCTTGACCTTGGTGCGGGTATGCCAGGGCACCGACAGCATCCAGTCGATATAACCGCGCACCACCGTGGCTTCAGCGGACATCGGCGACATCATTTTCAATTTCTGTAATTCGGCCTCGGTTTTTTCCCGCGCCTCTTTCGGCATTTTGGCCGCTTCAATCTTGCGCTTCAGCGCTTCGTTTTCATCCGGCGCTTCGTCCATTTCGCCCAGTTCTTTCTGAATGGCTTTCATTTGCTCATTCAGATAGTACTCGCGCTGGCTCTTTTCCATTTGTTTCTTGACGCGATTGCGGATACGTTTTTCAACCTGCAGCAGGTCGATCTCCGATTCCATCATCGCCATCAGGTATTCCAGCCGTTCGGTAACGTCCGCCATTTCCAGCACCGACTGCTTGTCGCTTAATTTCAGCGGCATATGGGCGGCAATGGTATCCGCCAGGCGCGCGGCGTCGTCGATGCTGTTTAACGACGTCAGCACCTCGGGCGGAATTTTTTTATTCAGCTTGATATAGCCTTCAAACTGATTGATCGCGGTGCGCACCAGGACTTCCTGTTCGCGCTCATCGATTTCGGGCGTGGCAAAATATTCAGCCTGGGCGGCAAAATGCTCGCCGCTATCGGACAAAGTGGTGATGCGGGCGCGCTGCAGCCCCTCGACCAGTACTTTAACCGTACCGTCGGGTAACTTCAGCATCTGGAGAATCGAAGAGACGGTCCCGACTGAAAAGAGATCGTTAATGCCCGGTTCATCCGTAGAGGCTTCTTTCTGCGCCACCAGCATGATTTTTTTGTCGCTATCCATGGCTGCTTCAAGGCACCGAATCGACTTCTCCCGCCCGACGAACAACGGGATGACCATATGCGGATAGACCACCACATCGCGCAGAGGCAATACGGGGATTTCTATGCGTTCGGAACGCTCAGCATTCATAGAGCTCTCTCTTAGTTTAGCTTCCGCCAGGTTTAGGGGATTCGCAAAACTCGGC
>NZ_DASWOM010000139.1:0-18776 GCF_036398755.1 Acerihabitans sp.
CTTAATGTTTAAGGATATACATCGTCTGGCTATAGGCCACATCCTCCGGATTGGTTATCGGATAACCCTGTACCCAGGGTTTGATCAAACGACCGTTGGTATATTGATAAATCGGCGCAATCGGCACCTGCTCGGCAATCATATCTTCCGCTTTATTATAATCCGCGTTGAGGCGCTGCGGATTGGTTTGTCTGCTGGCCTCGGCGAGCAGGCGATCGTAGGCGGGATCGTTGAACTTGGCGATATTGCCGCTGTGGGCGGCGGTTAATAACGACAGGAAGGTGGAAGGCTCGTTGTAATCCCCTACCCAGGAGGCGCGCACCACGTCAAAGTTACCGGTGTTGCGGCTGTCGATATAGGTTTTCCATTCCTGGTTCTCCAGCTTGACGTTGACGCCCAGCTTTTTCTTCCACATCGAGGCCACGGCGATGGCAATTTTCTGGTTGCTCTCCGAGGTGTTGTACAACAGGCTCAGGCTGAGCGGTTTCTCCGGGCCGTAACCGGCGGCCTTCAGCAGGACTTTGGCCTCGGCGTCCAGCTCTTGCTGGCTGTGCCGCTGCAGGACATTCTGCGTTGGCGTAAAACCCGCGGTCACATCCGGTGTAAAATGCCAGGCGGGTTTTTCGCCTGAGCCAACCACTTTTTCAGCGATAATTTTACGATCGATGGCGTAGGACAATGCCTTGCGCACCCGCACGTCGCTGGTGGGCGGACGACGGGTGTTAAACGCGTAATAGTAGGTACCGAGCTGATCCGGGGTATAGACCTGGCCGGGAATATCCTTGAGCAGCTTTTGGTACATATTTTTAGGGAAGGATTCAGTGATATCGATATCGTTGGCCAGATAGCGGTTGAGGGCGGACGACTCCTGGTTAAGAGGAATAAAGGTGACCTGGCTTAACACCGTATGCTGATGATCCCAGTAGTGTTCATTGGGGGTCAGGACGATTTTTTCATTTACCACCCGTTCGCGCAGCACAAACGCGCCGTTGCCCACCAGATTGCCGACCTTGGTCCAATCGT
This sequence comes from Acerihabitans sp., assembly GCF_036398755.1. Taxonomy (NCBI): domain Bacteria; kingdom Pseudomonadati; phylum Pseudomonadota; class Gammaproteobacteria; order Enterobacterales; family Pectobacteriaceae; genus Acerihabitans; species Acerihabitans sp. Next base: position 1,024 of record NZ_DASWOM010000139.1, read on the forward strand.
TGCCGTATTTCTCAACCGTGGCGCGATGTACCGGAAACAGGCTGAAATTGGCGGTCAGGCTGGCAAAATAGGGTACCGGCTTGCTGAGCTGTACCTTCAGCGTGTAGTCGTCCGGCGCGCTGACCCCGAGCCGTTCGGCGGGCAGTTTGCCGGCGGTGATATCGGCGGCGTTTTCCAGGCCGGCCAGATCGGCGAACCAGGCGAAAGAGGACAGGTTTTTCGGATCGGCCAGACGCCGCCAGCTGTAGACAAAATCATTCGCCGTGACAGGGTCACCATTTGACCAGCGCGCGTCGCGCCGCAGGTGGAAAATAAAGGTACGGTTATCGTTGGTCTGCCAGCGGGTCGCCACGCCCGGGATCAGGTTGCCCTTGGCATCCTCGTTAACCAGCCCTTCATACAGGTCGCGCACCACCTCGGCTTCCGGCAGGCCGACCGCTTTGATCGGGTCGAGGGAAGCCGGCTCGTCCTTGATATGGCGCACCAGGTGTTGCTGTTCGGCCAGCTGCGCGCCTTCAGGAACCGTGGCGGCCCAGAGGTTGCCGCTAAGAGCGATAATAAACGACGCACATAGGGTATAGTTAAAACGCGGCATGGCATTATCCTTGTTATCGTAACCGTTGCATAGCGACCCCGCGCTTTCCCGGTGTTTTCCCAGCCGGGGATAATAACGCCAGACGTTTTGCGATAGAGTATACAGATCAATGTAACGTATTATTTTCGGTCAGGAAACAGCATGATGTCAATTCAACCACGTTCACTGCGGGGAGCGTTGCCGTCCCTGGGCGAGCCCTATGGCCGGTCGGTGCTGGGCGCGCCGTTGCTTTATTTTCCGGCCGCCGCCGGACCGGACGCCGGCCTGATTATCGCCGGGACCCATGGCGACGAGACCGCAAGCGTGGTGGCGCTCTCATGCGCGTTGCGCACCCTGGGGCAAGCCCCGCGTCATCACGTGATACTGGCGGTAAACCCGGATGGCTGCCAATTGGGACTGCGGGCCAATGCCAACGGCGTGGACCTGAACCGCAATTTTCCCGCCGCCAACTGGCAGCCGGAGGATACGGTGTATCGCTGGACCAGCGGGACGCCCGAGCGTGATGTGTTGCTGTCCACCGGCGACCACGGCGGCTCGGAGCCGGAAACGGCGGCGTTGTGCCGGTTGATAGCACGGCTGGCGCCCGCCTGGGTGGTGTCGTTTCATGAACCGCTGGCCTGCGTGGAACAAGCCGCGCAGTCGCCTTTGGGCGTCTGGCTTGCGGCGCGGCTGGCGCTGCCGCTGGTGGCAAGCGTCGGCTATGACACCCCGGGTTCGTTCGGCAGTTGGTGCTCGGAAGGCGGCCTGCCCTGTATTACCGCCGAATTTCCCGCTATCTCGGCCGACGCCGCCACCGATCGGTATCTGTCGGCGCTGGTGGACTTGCTGAACTACGATGGCCATGGCGCGCGCGGCCTTTAATCCGCCGGTTTTGAGTTCGGCGCCGGGCTTGCGGCAGCGTTTATGCGGGATCGGCGGGGGTTTCGCTTGCGGCCCCCCGCCCATTGCTGCGGTGTTATCCCAGGTTGATGGAGCCGCAGGCGAAATCAAGATGCGGTTCGGCATCCAGCGCCAGCCAGGTGGGACCGTCGAGGTCGATAAACCGCGCCCCGGGCGTCAGCGGCAGCGCGGCGGCGATAGCGCGCGACGTGCACAGCATGCAGCCGAGCATAATGCCAAACCCCTGTTCCCGCGCCTGTTGCGCCAGCAATAGGGCTTCCGTGAGGCCGCCGGTTTTATCGAGCTTGATATTGATCATTTCGTAGTTATCGCGTAAAGCGGGCAGCTGCTGGCGGGTGTGGCAGCTTTCGTCGGCGCAGATGGGCAGCGGATGGATAAAGTGTTGCAGCGCGGCGTCCTGCTCGGCGGGCAGCGGCTGTTCAAGCATCGCCACCCCTAAATCCGCCAGCAGCTGGCAGCGGGCCGCCAGTCCTTCCGGTTGCCAGGCCTCGTTGGCATCGACAATCAGCGTGGCGTCCGGCACCGCGGCGCGGATGGCCACCATGCGCTCGGTGATAAGCCGATCGTCGAGCTTGATCTTCAGCAGCCTGGCGCCCGCTTGCCAATAACCCAATGCCGCCTCGGCCATGCTTTGCGGGTCGTTGATGCTCAGCGTTTGCGCCATGGCGATGGTCGCCGGCAACGCCACTCCCGCGCGTTGCGCCAGGGTTTGGCCGGCAAGCCGGCATTCCAGGTCCCAGAGCGCGCAATCGACGGCGTTGCGCGCCGCGCCGGCCGGTAGCAGTTGCTGTAATACGTCGCGGGTGACATCCTGTTCCACCGGATGGAGCACGGCGGCAAGTTGCGCCATCACCGATTGCTCGTCTTCGCCATAGCGGGGGTAAGGCGTGCATTCACCGATACCCTTGACCCCATCCTGTTCTATCTCCACCACCACCACGCGGGCTTCAGTACGGCTGCCGCGCGAGATGACAAACGGCGTATGCAATGGCCATGCCTCCGGATAGAAACGCATTACTCTCATTATTTACCCTCAGATAATCATTAATAAAATCAAAATTAAACAACCCTGCCGGCAAACGCAAGGCACTGACTGTTTTTCTGGCAGGGATTGAGGGTCAGCCTTCGCTCTCGTCGCCGGATTTTTTAACGCCGAGGCCGTAGTCGCGCAGTTTATTGGCAATGGCGGTATGGGAAACGCCCAGGCGCTTGGCCAGTTTGCGGGTGCTGGGATAGGTGCGATACAAGCGGGTCAGCACGGAACGTTCGAAGCGTTTGCTGATTTCATCCAGGGATCCGTCGAGGTTTTCCTCGGTCATCGGCAGCGCCAGGGCAAAATCCGGCAGATCGATATCGGCGGCGCGCAGTTCGTCCGCGTCCAGTTGCGCCATGGCGCGGGTCAAGACGTTTTTCAGCTGGCGAACATTGCCCGGCCAGGCGTAATGGGTCAGCATCGTCGCCAGGTCGGGAGCGACCCGCGGGCGGGCGATGCCCTGCTCATCGCAGAACTGGGCGATAAACAGCGCGGTGAGCGGCATGATATCGTCCGGCCGATCGCGCAGCGGCGGCAGGTTAAGCGTCAGCACGTTCAGGCGATAATAAAGATCCTCGCGAAACTGTCCCTTATGGACCATTTCCAGCAGGTTTTTCTGGGTGGCGCAGTAGACGCGCACGTCCACATGCATTTCGCGATCCTCGCCGACGCGGCGGAACGTACCGTCATTCAGAAAACGCAGCAGCTTATTTTGCATGCTCGGCGACATTTCGCCGATTTCGTCCAGCAATACCGAGCCGCCGCCGGCCTGTTCAAAAAAGCCTTTCTTGCCCTCGAGGGCATTGGGATAAGCGCCGGCGGCATGACCGAACAGTTCGCTTTCGGCCACGTCGTCCGGCAGCGCGGCGCAGTTCAGCGCCAGGAACGGCTGTTTGCCGCGCCGGCTGCGCAGGTGGCAGGCGTGGGCCAGTAAATCTTTGCCGGTGCCGGTCTCGCCGGTTATCAACAGCGGCGCGTCCAGCATCGCCATCCGCCTGGCCCGGTCGAGCGTTTGGCGCATGGCCTGGCTGACGGCGATAATATGGCTGAACTCGCTATCGTCGTTTGGCGCGTGGTCCTGTAGCTGACGGCCCATGCGCATCGGCGATTTGAGCAATATCACCCCACCCGCCGTGGCCATGTTACCGTCTTCGCCGCAAAGCTGGACCGGGCTGATATCCAGCAGGTAATCCTGGCCCTTGATCACCACCCGCAGGCTCTCGGGGGCCTGCCGGCCGCTTTCCAGCCAGCGCACGACGTTAAAACCGCCGATCAGCTGGTTCACCGGCTGTTGGTGCAGCTGCTCGGCGCGCTGGCCGAACAGGGCAAGCGTCGCGGGATTGACCAGTTCCACCCGTCCTTTGAGATCGATGGACAGCACCGGCTCCGGCATGGCGGCCAGTATCGCTTCCAGCGCGCGGTGCTCGCGTTCGGAGGGCATGAACGCCACGGTACGCACGTCGCTGACGCCGGGGATGCGGCGGATTTCCGCCATCAGCCCGCGAAAGGTGTCAATCTCGAGCGTGGCGATGTTAATGTGGATCCGCCCGCCGGGATCGATTTCAATGCCGCGCAGGTCGATGCCGCGCGCTACCAGTAAATCCAGCAATTCCCTGGCCAGACCGAGGCGGTCTTGACAAATAACTTCCAAACGCATGTACGCCTCTTACCCTGATGACATCATTGGCTACATAATACGTGGCGATGCGTCCGGGAAGAAGTCATCTGTCACAAAAAGTTGACGCAATGGAAATATTTCAGCCCGGACCGGACAGGGCCGCCGCGCGCGCGGCCTTGCAAGGGCCGCGGCGGCAGGCGGTCAGGGGGCGGGTTTACGCTCAAGCAGGGCCTTAAGCTGGCCGATAATTTCCCGGCGATAGTCGCCCAGGCGCGGTTTGTCGCCGTCGATCCAGGGCAGCGGGCGGCACAGCTCCATGGCCTTGATGCCCAGGCGCGCGGTCAGCAGGCCCGCGCCCATGCCTTGGGCCACGCGGGCGGACAGGCGCGCGGTAAGGTCTTGCGACATCCAGTCCAGGCCGACTTCCCGCACCCATTCGCTGACGCCGGCAAAGGCGATATTCAGCAACACCAGACGGAATAACCGGATGCGGCTGAAATACCCCACTTCAATGCCATACAGCGCCGCCACCCGGTTGATAAGCCGCAGGTTGCGCCAGGCGATAAACCCCATATCCACGATGGCCAGCGGGCTGACCGCGATCATCAGCGCCGACTCGGCGGCGGAACGGCTGATTTCCGCGCGCACCCGGCCGTCAATGACCGGCTGCACCATTTTGGCGTACAGCATGACCACTTCGCGATCGCTGTGGGTATCATGCAGCATGGCCTGCCAGCGCCGCAGCGCCGGATGGGCGTCGTCAATCCCGGCCTGCCTGGCCAGGCGCAGGCAAAACTCGCGGCCCCGCCCCAGCGCGTGGCTGCGCAGCAGCTCCGCGGCCAGATCGCGTTCTCCGGCCCGTTGGCGCAGTTTGTATAACCGCCGCCATTCGGTGGCAAGCGATCCCGCGCCCGCCAGGACAAACAGGGCGCCGGCGCCCAGCCCGCCCAGCGCGAGCCAATCCTGCTGCTGCCAGGCGCGCGCGGTCCACAGCGCCCCCTGCGCCGCCGCGCTCGCCACCAGCAGCCCGGTGCCGGCCATAACCATGCGGCGCCAGATGCTGCGTCTTGGCCGCAGGGCGTTGACCAGCAATTGCTCCGCCCGCCCTTCTTCATCCTGCTCGGACGGCGCCTGGGGATGAAACCGTTCCGCCTGTTGCGGATCAAAGGCGTGCCTGGCGCGCAGCGCGGGCTCCGGCGGCGGCGCAAGCGGCCCGTTCTGCTGTGGGGTGAAATCAATCCGGGGCTTAACGGGATCGCTCATCGTAATTTATCTCCCAATAAAAACTCCATCACCGCATCCAGGCGAATATGCGGCAGCGGCCGGTCGGGGTCCATATCGCGCGGACGGAAACTTTCAAAGGCGAAGCCCTGCTGGCGCCAGAAGGCGGCGCCCGGCAAACGGGCCGGCACGTCGCCGGGATAAAAGGTCAGCGGCTGGTTGTCATCCAGACGATGTCCGTGAAGGGCTGGAACAGCGCCGCCCTGATGATCGACCAGGCCGCTTTGCGTGGCCTGCACCGACGCCAGCCCCGCGCAGTCCATGGTAATGCCTTCAAACGCAGCGTTCTGCCAGGCATCCTGAACCAGTTGCTGCAATAGCGATACCAGGTTGGCCTGCTGATCGGTGGTGACGTGATCGGCCTTGCTGGCGGCGAACATCAGCTTATCGATGCAGGGGGAAAACAGGCGGCGGTAAAGGCTGCGCTTGCCATAATGAAAGCTTCTCATCAATTGGGTCAAGGCCAGGCGCATATCGTTAAAGGCATGGGGCCCGTTGTTGAGCGGCTGCAGGCAGTCAACCAGCACAATTTGCCGATCGAAGCCGGTAAAGTGCTGTTTATAAAAGCCCTTGACCACTTCCTGGCAATAATAATGATAGCGCGCGCGCAGCATGCCGAGGTTGGAGGTTTTTGCCGCGCGCGCCAGCCGCGCTTCGCCGTCGTCGGTCACATCCGGCCAGGGAAAAAACTGCAGCGCCGGCGCGCCGGCCATATCGCCGGGCAACACGAAACGTCCCGGCTGGATAAAATGCAACCCCCGGCGCTTGCAGCGCAGCAGGTAATCGGTATAGGCGCGGGCGATGTCCGCCAGCGCCCGTTCGTCGGCCGGCGCCAGCGGATCCAGCGCGGCGCATTTTGTCAGCCACGGCGCCGCCCATTCCGCGCGCTCGCCCTGCAGCAGGCCGTTCATCTGCCGCGACCAGGACAGGTAGTCCTGCTCCAGCATCGGCAGATCCAGCAGCCATTCGCCGGGGTAATCGACGATTTCCAGATACAAGGTGCCGGTATCCTTGATATGGCGCCAAAGGGCGTCGCGGGAGCGATAGCGCAGCGCCAGCCGCATTTCGCTTACGCCGCGCGTCGGCGCCGGCCAGGCGGGCGGCGTGCCGTACAGTGCGGCGACGCCTTCGTCGTACGCAAAGCGCGAAATGCCCAGATGACGCTGGGGCACCCGTTTGGCGCCGAGCAGCCGGCCGTCGCGCACGGCGGAAAACATCGGCAGGCGCGCGCCGCTGTTGACCATCAGCAGTTGATTGACAAAAGAGGTAATAAACGCGGTTTTGCCGCTGCGGCTCAGGCCGGTGACCGCCAGGCGCAGGTGACGATCCAGGCCGCGGTTCAGCAGCGCGCCCAGATCGGTTTGCAACCGGCTCATGGCGCTACCGGTTTATCAAGCGGGTGAAAGAAGCAAACAATCGGCGTCGGGGCCTGAGCGAACATATATCCCTCCTGGGTAAAAAACCCATTATGTCGCGCCAAGGGCCAACAAACAAATCCTGGCCGTCAAGGCTTCGGCGCGGCGGCGCCCGCCCGGTAGTCCATGTGCTTGAGATCCTCGATAAGCGACGGTCCCGTCGGTTCCCACCCGAGCTGCGCGCGAGTCCACGCGCCGGAGGCCCGCATGTCCAAGCCGGCGAATATGTTGAACCAGCCGAAGTGTTGCGCGGCGTCCCCGGCTGACAGGGAGATCGCCGGAACGCCTAGTCCCGCGGCCACCAGCTCGGCTATGGTGCGCGCCGGTATGCCTTCCTCGGCGACGGCATGATAACGCGCGCCCTTGCGACCCTTGGCCAGGACAAGCCCATAAAGTTTCGCCACGTCAAGCACATGGGCGGCCGGCCAGCGGTTGGCGCCTTCGCCGATATAGGCCGCAACGCCCCTTTCACGCGAAATCTCGATAAAAGTCGAAATGAGCCCTTGCCTGAACGTATCATGTACCTGCGGAAGCCGCACCACGCGCACGTCGATCCCGGCCCGCAGCAGTTCGTTGCCCGCCAGTTCGGACGCCACGCGCGGGTTGGGATGGTTCGCGTTGAAAACATCCTCGGTCGCGGGCCGGCCCTGTCCGGCATCCCCCATTCCGGTACCGGATGTGATGATAAGCGGCCGATCGGAACCCTTGAGCGCGGCGCCCAAGGCGTTGATCACCCGCCGGTCTTTTTCGCAATTCGCCACGAAGTTCGAGAAATCGTGATCGAATGCGGTATGGATAACGGCATCCGCCCCGGCCGCGGCCGCGCTCAGGCTTTCCGGGTCTTCCAGGGTGCCGCGGTGCGCTTGCACGCCGGTTGCCTCAAGCGTCCGGGCGCCGGCGTCGGATCTTGTCAAGCCGAGAACCTGATGCCCGGCCGCAAGCAGTTCTGGCACGATGCGCGAGCCGATAAAGCCGGTCGCGCCAGTAAGAAATACGCGCATAAAATACCTCCTGAGTTGTCCAGCGGGCAGTATCGGCTTAATGGCATGACGATAAAAGTAGTGACGTTATCATGGTATAAGGAGTAATAGGATGCTGGAAAGTGTACGCCGCCCCGCGGGCTATCGCTTGCGGCCGGGGGGCTTATCCTTTGCCCTCCGGCGGACAGGTTAGAGCTGGCGAAAGCGGTTGCGCAGGCCGAAGGCGTCGGAGGTGACATACCGTTCCACCTCGCGCAGGCGCTGGTCGCCGTCCTGTAGCTGAAGCTCCAGCAGATCGAGCTGCCGGGCGGGATCCAGGCGCGAGCGCCCCGCCGGTTCCTCCACTGACGGCGCCGGCTCAAGCCAGTATGCCAGAATGGCGTAGGCGACGATGGTCAGCAAGAACAGCCCGAAAAACATCGACAACACCACGATAATGCGCACCAGTTTTACCGGTACGTCCAGATAATGCGCCACGCCGGCGCAAACCCCTTTGAACATGCCGTCATCGGGCCTGAGGTACAACGGCTGTTTGAACGCGCGCGCCATGTTATTGCCTCCAATCGGGGTGTTCGGCATCCAGGATATCCTCCAGCGCCCGGATGCGCGCCTGCATACGCTGCGCTTCTTCGCTGAGCGCGGCCAGACGGCGGCTGTCCTGCGCCTGTAATACCGAACCCTGCCGGCGGCGGCTGTTATAATGCAGCCACAGCCACACCGGCGCCACGAACAGGATAAAAATGGTCAGCGGAATGGCAAGCACAATTGACACGGCTTCCATGATGGCTCCTTTTGGTGGCTTTTATTATTCGCTTTGGTTCATTTTGGCCTTGAGCGCCGCCAGCTGGGCGCTGATTTCATCGTCCGCCCGCAGTTCGGCGAACTGTTGATCCAGCGATTTCTGCTTGCCGAAGCCGACGCTTTCCGCCTCCGCCTCCATGTGATCGATACGGCGCTCGAACTGTTCGAACCGGGCCATGGCTTCATCAATCTTGCCGCTGTCCAACTGGCGCCGGATATCACGCGAGGAGGCGGCCGCCTGGTGGCGCAGGGCAAGGGTTTTCTGGCGGGCGCGGGTTTCGGCGAGTTTATTTTCCAGTTCGCCGATTTCACGTTTCATGCGATCGAGCGTTTCCTCGATCACCGCGACATCCTGGCGCAAGGTGGCGATAAGGGTGGTCAGGCGCTGTTTTTCCATCAGCGCGGCGCGCGCCAGATCTTCTTTGTTTTTTGCCAGCGCCAGCTCGGCTTTGCCCTGCCAATCGGCCTGCTGGGTTTCCGCCTGGTCGATGCGCCGTAGCAATTGTTTCTTTTCCGCCAGCGCTTGGGCGGAGGTGGTGCGTACCTCGACCAGGGTATCTTCCATTTCCTGGATCATCAGGCGCACCAGTTTTTCCGGATCTTCCGCTTTATCCAACAGTGCGTTGATGTTGGCATTCACAATATCGGTAAAACGAGAAAAAATACCCATAACATGACCCTCTATTGATAATAATGGCCGCAACATGCTGACCTTGTTCACCACTCGACTATTACATTAACCATTACAATTACCATGCCAAGTTATCGCCTTGCTTAAAATGTTGATTTAAAGCCGTTTTTTTAATTGACGCCGGCGGCGAGCGGGTTATAGTGAGTATTATTACCAATTATTGGCGAAATTCACCATGAGCGAGACGCATGACAATTTGCTGGGGCAATCCAATAATTTCCTCGAGGTGCTGGAGCAGGTGTCGCGGCTGGCGCGCCTGACCAAACCGGTACTGGTGATAGGCGAACGGGGCACCGGTAAAGAGCTGATTGCACGCCGGCTGCATTACCTGTCGCCGCGCTGGCAAGGCCCCTTTATCTCCCTTAACTGCGCCGCGTTAAATGAAAATCTGCTGGATTCGGAATTGTTCGGCCATGAGGCCGGCGCTTTTACCGGCGCGCAAAAACGCCACCAGGGACGGTTTGAACGCGCCGACGGCGGCACCCTGTTTCTTGATGAGCTGGCCACCGCGCCCATGATGGTGCAGGAAAAACTGCTGCGGGTGATTGAATATGGCGAGCTGGAGCGCGTCGGCGGCAGCCGGCCGCTGCAGGTGGACGTGCGGCTGGTCTGCGCCACCAACGCCGATCTGCCCCGCCTGGCGAAATCGGGCGGCTTTCGCGCCGATCTGCTGGACAGGCTGGCGTTTGACGTGGTGGCGCTGCCGCCGCTGCGCGAACGGCAGCAGGATATCATGGTGATGGCCGAGCATTTCGCCATCCAGATGTGCCGGGAAATCGGCCTGCCGCTGTTTCCCGGTTTCAGCGCCCGCGCGCGCCGCACCCTGCTGGACTACGCATGGCCGGGCAATGTGCGCGAGCTGAAGAACGTGGTTGAACGCTCTATTTACCGTCACGACACCATTGATCGGCCGCTGGACGGAATCTTGCTGGACCCCTTTGCTGCGGTATCTCCACCACCCGCGGAGACGGAGATACCGCCCTCCCTGGCCGAACCGGCCGCCCTGCCGCTGGATTTGAAGCGTACCCTGGAACAGCAGGAGCGGCTATGGGTGGAACGCGCCCTGGCTCAGGCGCATTATAACCAGCGCCAGGCGGCGGCTCTGCTGGCGCTGACCTATCATCAACTGCGCGGCGTGATGAAAAAACACGGCATCAGGGTGGGCGGCGGTGAAAACCAGGGTTAAGCCTACGGCATTAGCCGCCGTTGCGCGTCCGGCGGCGGATGCCGGGGCGCTAAACGCCAGGCAAAAAAAAGCCAGCACCCAAGCTGGCTAAAATAATACTGGAAGCAATGTGAGCAATGTCGTGCTTACCCGTGGCAAACGAGGCCTGTCGCGAGTCAGCAAAACGATGATAATGGTTATCACTATCGATTGTAAAGCATTTTGTTGATAATTGTTCTCATTACCATACGGTTATTGGGGTTCTTTTCATCGCTTTGGCGTCTTTTAACCCGTTGCGTCGGCAATATTCGCGCCATGAATTGGGTGTCAAGGCAGAGTAAGGTAAACTGGTGCCATTGCCCCGCGGGATGTAAGAAGTGTATGCGAATGAATTGGTTTTCCCGGCAGGCGTGTTTTGCGCCGTCACGGCAGCGGCTCGTTTGGCGTCTGCATCCGGCTTGCGGTCGGCTGGCGTCGTGGGCGCTGCTTTGGGCGCTGTGCGGCCAGTTCGCCATGGCGGCGCCGGCGCCGCGGCCGGATATCCGCCAGAGCGGTTTTGTGTATTGCGTTAACGGAATGCTCAATACCTTTAACCCGCAGATGGCCAGCAGCGGGTTGACGGTGGACACCCTTTCCGCCCAGCTCTACGACCGCCTGCTGGCCGTCGACCCCTACACCTACCGGCTTATCCCGGAGCTGGCGCAAAGCTGGGAAGTGCTGGACAACGGCGCCACCTATCGCTTTCACCTGCGCAAGGGCGTGCCCTTTCAGCATACCGCCTGGTTTTCCCCGACCCGCACGCTCAACGCCGACGACGTGGTGTTCAGCTTTGCGCGCATGTTCGACCCGCGCCATCCTTATCATGATATCAACGGCGGCGCTTATCCCTACTTCGACAGTCTGCAGTTCCCCGATTCGGTGCACAGCGTGGTAAAGCTGGATAACGATACGGTGGAGTTTCGCCTCAACGCGCCTGACGCTTCATTCCTGTGGCATATCGCCACCCACTACGCGCCGGTGCTTTCGCAGGAATACGCCGAACAGCTGAGCAAGGCGGGGCGCCAGGAGCAAATCGATCGCCAGCCTGTGGGCACCGGTCCTTTTATGCTTAACGAATACCGGGCCGGCCAGTATATCCGGCTGGTGCGCAACGACCTTTACTGGAAAGGCCTGCCGCGCATGGCGCAGGTGGTCATCGACCTGGGGGCCGGCGGCATCGGCCGGTTGTCCAAACTGTTAACCGGCGAATGCGATGTGCTGGCCTATCCGGCCGCCAGCCAGCTGACCATCCTGCGCGACGATCCGCGCCTGCGCCTGACCCTGCGACCGGGGATGAATATCGCCTACCTGGCGTTCAATACCGCCAAACCGCCGCTGGACGATGCGCGGGTGCGCCACGCCATCGCGCTGTCCATCAATAACCAGCGCCTGATGCAATCGATTTATTACGGCACCGCCGAAACGGCGGCCTCGATCCTGCCGCGCGCCTCGTGGGCCTACGATAATGAGGCCAAGGTGACCGAGTATAATCCTGATAAGGCGCGCGAGATCCTGCGCTCCCTGGGCAAGGAGCGCCTGGAGTTGAGTTTATGGGTGCCGACCGCGTCGCAATCCTATAACCCCAGCCCGCTGAAAACCGCCGAACTTATCCAGGCCGACCTGGCCCAGGTGGGCATCACGCTGAGCATAGTGCCGGTGGAGGGCCGCTTCCAGGAAGCGCGGCTGATGGCCAACAACCATGACCTGACGTTGGCCGGCTGGTCTACCGACAGTAACGATCCGGACAGTTTTTTCCGCCCGCTGCTGAGCTGCGCCGCCATTCGTTCCCAGACCAACTATGCTCATTGGTGCCAGCCGCAGTTTGATGATCTGCTGCGCGCGGCGCTGCTGTCGCAGCAATTGTCGGGGCGAATGGATACCTATCGCAACGTGCAGAAAATGCTGGAGCAAGAGCTGCCGGTGCTGCCGCTGGCGTCTTCCCTGCGCCTGCAGGCGTATCGCTATGATATCAAGGGATTGGTGCTCAGCCCCTTTGGCGGCGCGTCTTTCGCCGGCGTATACCGGGAAGATCCCGAGGAACAGAAACCATGATTATCTTTACCCTGCGCCGGCTGGTGCTGCTGCTGATTACCCTGTTCTTCCTGACGCTGGTCGCCTTCAGCCTGAGCTATTTTACCCCGCACGCGCCGCTCGGCGGCGCGGCGCTGACCGACGCCTATCTGTATTATTTCAACAGCCTGCTGCACGGGAATTTCGGCGTATCGAGCATTAACGGCCAGCCCATCGGCGAACAGCTGCGCGACGTTTTCCCGGCGACGCTGGAGCTTTGCATTCTGGCGTTTATCCTGGCGCTGACCATCGGCATCCCGCTCGGCATTATCGCCGGCGTAACACGCAATAAATGGCAGGATGTGAGCATCAGCGTGTTTGCGCTTTTGGGGCTGTCGATGCCGGTGTTTTGGCTGGCCCTGCTGCTGACGCTGTTTTTTGCCCTGCACCTCGGCTGGCTGCCGGTTTCCGGGCGTTATGACCTGCTGTACCAGGTCAGGCCGGTCACCGGCTTCGCCCTGATAGACGCCTGGCTGTCCGATTCCCCCTACCGCCATGAAATGCTGACCAGCGCCCTGCGGCATATGGTCCTGCCCATTACCGCCCTGGCGGTGGCGCCCACCACCGAGGTGATAAGGCTGATGCGCATCAGCACCAATGAGGTGTTCAGCAGCAATTACGTCAAGGCGGCGGCGACGCGCGGGCTGACCCTGGTCGCCATTATCCGCCGCCACGTGCTGCATAACGCGCTGCCGCCGATCATTCCCAAGCTGGGCCTGCAGTTTTCCACCATGCTGACCCTGGCGATGATAACCGAGGTGGTGTTCAGCTGGCCGGGACTGGGACGCTGGCTGGTCAACGCCATTCGCCAGCAGGACTACGCCGCCATTTCGGCCGGGGTGATGGTGGTGGGGACGCTGGTTATCTGCGTCAACGTGCTGGCCGACGTGATAGGGGCGCTGGCCAACCCGCTGCGCCATAAGGAATGGTATGCTCTCAGATAACCTCTATCGCGAAAAACGCATGCCCAGCCCGCTGCGTCATATCTGGCGCATTTTTTACCATGACGCCCTGTCGATGATCGGCTTCTATGGGTTCCTCGCCCTGCTGTTGGTGTGCCTGTTCGGCACGGTGCTGGCGCCCTACGCGCTCGATCAGCAGTTCCTCGGCTATCAGCTGCTGCCGCCGTCCTGGTCGCGCTACGGTGATGTGTCGTTTTTCCTCGGCACCGACGATCTGGGCCGCGATGTGTTAAGCCGCCTGCTGACCGGCGCCGCGCCCACTTTCGGTTCGGCGCTGGTGGTGACCGTCGCCGCCTCGGTATTTGGCGTCGCGCTCGGCGTGCTGGCGGGCATCACCCGCGGTCTGCGCTCGGCGGCGCTTAACCATGTGCTGGACACCCTGCTGTCGATCCCCTCGCTGCTGTTGGCCATCGTGGTGGTGGCGTTTCTCGGCCCCAGGCTGGAGCATGCGATGCTGGCGGTGTGGCTGGCCCTATTGCCGCGCGTGGTGCGCACGGTATACGACGCGGTGCATGAGGAACTGGATAAGGAGTACGTGCTGGCGGTGCGTATCGACGGCGCGTCGATGATGCATATCCTGCGCTATGCGGTGCTGCCCAATATCGCCAGCGTCCTGGTTTCTGAATTTACCCGCTCGCTGTCGATGGCGATTCTGGATATCGCCGCGCTGGGATTTCTCGACCTCGGCGCACAGTTGCCTTCCCCGGAATGGGGCGCGATGATGGGCGATACCCTGGAGCTGGTGTATGTCGCCCCCTGGACGGTGATGTTGCCGGGCGGCGCCATCATGGCGAGCGTGCTGATCGTCAACATTGTGGGCGACGGGTTGCGCCGCGCCATGATTTCGGGGGTGGAATAATGCCGTTACTCGATATCCGTAATTTAACCATTGAATTCATGACCGCCGAAGGGCCGGTGAAGGCCGTCGACCGGGTAAGCTTTACCCTGACGGAGGGCGAAGTGCGCGGCCTGGTGGGCGAGTCCGGCTCCGGCAAAAGCCTGATTGCCAAAGCCATTTGCGGCGTCACCAAGGATAACTGGCGCGTCACGGCGGACCGGTTCCGCTTTGACGATATCGACCTGTTGCAATTGACGCCGCGCCAGCGCCGGCGCCTGGTGGGACATAACGTTTCGATGATTTTCCAGGAGCCGCAGTCGTGTCTGGATCCGTCGGAAACCATCGGCCGCCAGCTAAGCCAGGCCATACCCGGCTGGACCTATAAAGGAAAATGGTGGCAACGGTTCGGCTGGCGCAAACGCCGCACCATCGAGCTGCTGCACCGGGTCGGCATCAAGGATCACAAGGATATCATGGGCAGCTACCCTTATGAGCTGACCGAGGGTGAATGCCAGAAGGTGATGATCGCCATCGCCCTGGCCAATCAGCCCAGGCTGCTGATTGCCGACGAGCCGACCAACGCCATGGAGCCCACCACCCAGGCGCAGATCTTCCGCCTGCTGGCGGGCCTGAACCAGAATAACAACACCACCATCCTGCTGATAAGCCATGATATCCAGATGATGAGCAAATGGGCCAACCGGATCAACGTGCTGTACTGTGGCCAGACGGTGGAAAGCGCCACCTGCGAGGAGCTGATCGCGGCGCCGCATCATCCCTATACCCAGGCGCTGATGCGCGCCATCCCCGATTTCGGCCGTTCCATGCCGCCCAAAAGCCGGCTTAACACCCTGCCCGGCGGCATCCCGTCGCTGGAGAACCTGCCCATCGGCTGCCGCCTGGGGCCGCGCTGTCCTTACGCCCAGAAAACCTGCATTCAGATGCCGCCCCTGGTGCCCGTGAAAAACCATTGGTTCGCCTGCCATTTCCCGCTCAACATGGAGGGGCAATAACTATGGAGACCCTGCTGGAAGCGCGCAACCTGACGAAAACGTTCCGCTATCGCACCGGTTTGTTCACCCGCCGTCAGGTCGAGGCGGTCAAACCGGTCAGTTTTATCCTGCGCGAGGGGCAGACGCTGGCCATTATCGGCGAGAACGGTTCCGGCAAATCGACGCTGGCCAAAATGCTGGCCGGCACGCTGGCGCCCACCGCCGGCGAGCTGTTTATCGACGACCATCCCCTGACCTTCGGCGATTACCGCTACCGCAGCCAGCGTATCCGCATGATTTTCCAGGATGCCGGCAACGCCCTTAATCCCCGCCAGCGCATCGGGCAACTGCTCGACGTGCCGCTGCGGCTGAATACCGATTTGCCGGCCGCCGAGCGCGAGCGCGCTATCGACAAGACCCTGCGCCAGGTCGGGCTGCGCCCCGATCACGCTTTTTATTATCCGCATATGCTGGCGCCGGGACAAAAGCAGCGCGTCGGCCTGGCGCGGGCGCTGATCCTGCAGCCTAAGGTTATCGTGGCGGACGAAGCGCTGGCCGCACTGGATATGTCGATGCGCTCGCAGATTATCAACCTGATGCTGGAGCTCCAGGCCAAACACGGCATTGCCTATATTTACGTTACCCAGCACCTGGGGATGATGAAACATATCAGCGATCAGATTATGGTGATGCAAAACGGCGAGGTGGTGGAACGCGGCAATACCGCCGATGTGCTGGCCGCGCCGCTGCATGACCTGACCAAGCGCCTGATAACCAGCCATTTCGGCGAGGCGCTGACCGCCGACGCCTGGCGGCGCGACGGGGTTATCGTCTGACGGCGCGCCATGCCCGGCCATAACCCGGTATAGCCGGGGTATACAACTCACACGGCGATATATGTTACACTTCGCCGGTTTATCAACCTCGAAACGCGGCGTCGTTGGCGTCATCAAGACGCGACGCACGCATGTAATAATGATTACAAGGATTAATGCTATGGGTTTTCTTACCGGTAAGCGCATTTTGGTCACGGGCGTGGCCAGCACCCGTTCTATCGCATTCGGTATCGCTCAGGCGATGCGCCGTGAAGGCGCCGAACTGGCGTTCACCTACCAGAATGATAAGCTGAAATCACGGGTGGAAGGCTTCGCCGCCGAGCTCGATTCCAGCATCGTGCTGCCCTGCGACGTGGCCGAAGACGCCAGCATCGCGGCGCTGTTTACCGATCTGGCCAAGGTATGGCCGAACTTTGACGGTTTTGTGCATGCCATCGCCTTTGCCCCCGGCGACCAGTTGGACGGCGATTATGTCAACGCCGTCACCCGCGAGGGCTTCGCCATCGCCCACGATATCAGCTCCTATAGCTTCGTCGCCATGGCCAAGGCCTGCCGCCCCATGCTGAACCCGAATTCCGCGCTGGTGACGCTCACCTACCTGGGCGCCGAACGCGCCATCCCTAACTATAACGTCATGGGCCTGGCCAAAGCGTCCCTGGAAGCCAACACCCGCTATATGGCCAATGCCATGGGTCCGCAAGGCATTCGCGTCAACGCCATTTCCGCCGGCCCCATCCGCACCCTGGCGGCCTCCGGTATCAAAAACTTCAAGAAAATGCTGGCCCATTGCGAATCGGTCACGCCTATTCGCCGCGTGGTCACCATTGAGGACGTGGGCAATACCGCGGCGTTCCTGTGCTCCGATCTTTCCTCGGGCATCACCGGTGAGGTTATCCACGTGGACGGCGGCTTCAGCATCGCCGCCATGGGCGAGCTCGACGCCGAATAATACCCCGGCCCGCCTACACAGAATCTGAAGCGGCGTGGGGTTTTGCTGGCGCGTGCGGTGCGGTATATGTCGCGTTGGAGGAGATTTTCGCCGATGGCGGGTACGGGTACGGGTAATGTAGATTATGCCGCGTTGCGGGAGATTTCGCTTGCCTTGCGTGAGGCAGTTATATGTTATGCCGGGCGCCGGCAAGCGACAAGGAGGCCGTAACGCGACGGCCTCCTTGACCTCCGCGCGGCCGGCAGATCGCGCGCCGCTACGCGATACCTTCCGCCGCCCATGCCCCCGTTATGCACCGGCCCGTTATGCGCTCCCGGCGCAACCGGGCCTCGAGCCGCTCCCGGCGGCTCGTGCCGGGGTCATAGGCGACGTCAGCGCGCTTTATGCCGGGTTAAATGTCGCTGTTGGCAATGCATTATATGAAGCGATAGCGGGGCTGTTGCTTAGGATAGGATCCGCCATCGAAATAGGTTAACCATTCTGGGATGTAACAGGCACAACTAAAAGCAGATCATGCAGCCATACAAACATATGTACAGCATAAACATACCTATTTAACATTGAATATCGAGAATTGTGCACTCGGCA